>ONMP01000194.1 GCA_900318935.1 uncultured Actinomycetes bacterium | reverse complement strand
TCGGCATCTGTCCGCTGCTCCGAACTCTTTGCGGACAGTTTCTGAAAAACCTCTTTCTAACAAACCGCGCCGGGCACGAAAGTGTCCGACGCGGCTGATAAGGCTTCCATTGCTTACGGAAATTATCTTCTCAGACCAAGCTTCTCAACGATCGCTCTGTATCTCTCGATGTCCTTGTCCTTGAGATAGTCAAGGAGGCCACGTCTCTGGCCGACCATCTTCAAAAGACCGCGGTTCGAATGGAAGTCCTTCTTGTGCTGCTTCATGTGCTCGGTCAGGCCGCGAATACGCTCGGTGAGCAGGGCTACCTGTACGGCTGCGGAGCCGGAATCGTTCTCGTCCTTACCGTACTGCTTGATGAGCTCGGCCTTGCGTTCCTTGGTTACTGCCATGATGTTACCGCCTTTCGTTGAGATACGCCCCGAACCGAGTCAGTCGCCAAGGCAAACGAGCCGCCAGGTACGGGGTACGGACTTGGGAAGTATAGCACGCTCCATGCGTGTTATCGAAATGCACACAATCCACGGCACTGGTGTGACGCGGGGGATCCGTGACGCGGGGGACTGTCCCCCGCGTCACGCAACGCTTGTTATGCGTCGTAGACCACGACCGTCGTGCCATAGGGGATGTTGTTGTACAACCATATGGCCTTGTCGAACGGCTGGCGGACGCAGCCGGCTGAGACGTGTTCCCCAAGGCGAGGATCCTTGATGTCAAAGGTGCCCCTCCAGCACGGTACCGTGTGGAATAGGTAGTCGTTGTAATACGATATCCAGTAGTAGCAGGTGTAGTCGCTGCCGCCGAAGGAGTATCCACGCCCCCCTATTGACCACACGCCATGTCTGCTGGGACTCTCGTAGCGGCCCACGCCGACGAGGTACTTGTCGTGGAACCTCCAATTGCCCCGCGATCCCTTGAAGATTCCCAACGAGCATGTGGTGCAGTCCACCATGAGAAGCCAATTTGTGGGGCTGTAGT
The DNA here is from genome assembly GCA_900318935.1 of uncultured Actinomycetes bacterium. GTDB lineage: Bacteria > Actinomycetota > Coriobacteriia > Coriobacteriales > Atopobiaceae > RUG440. Next base: position 4,623 of record ONMP01000194.1, on the reverse strand, counting down.
AGCCCTGTGCGGCCCAGTACATGGGGTCCGCCTGTTCGCGGGCGAGAGCCTCGGCCTCGGCCTTCCGGTCGAAGTCATCCTTCGTCCAAACGCTTTTTGCGGTGCTCCCAGGCGCGGCGCCACCCTTCGGCACCAGTCTCATCTGGTAGGCCTCAAGTCGCTTACACGAATCTATCGTTCCTGCTGATTGGCCGTTCTTCGTCCAATCTAGCCAACCTATATCCTGCACGTAGGCGCGGTACCATACGTCCAGGTACTTCCCGGCCTGGCCTGTAAGCTTCACCTGCATCGTCTCGACGCGGCGTGACTGACCGGTGGTACCTGACGTCGCACCGTCAGCGCTCCACTCAGTCCAGCCGCTGTCCTGGAGGTTCGTGCGATACTGAATCGAGCCGCTGAGGGCGATGGACGAGTTGGAGGAGAGCTTTGCCTGGATGGCCTCGATGCGGCGCGATTCGCCACCCGTTCCACTCACTGCACCCATGCCCTTCCAATCCTGCCAACTAGTGCCTTGGAGATAGGACCTGTAGGTGATGCTTCCCTTTGAAAATGCCTTGAGCGAGGTGGCCGACGCGATGCCATCAACGTTGCCGGGCGCATTGCCGCCCTTGGGAACGAGCGTCACTTGGATGGCCTCGAGGCGCCAGCTCATGCTTGATGTTCCTGCGGTTGCGCCGTTCTTTGCCCAGGCCATCCATCCCACATTCTGTGCGTGGACGCGATAGTATACGTCGTACTTACTTGCCATGGCGCCAGTGAGCTTTATGCGGATTGCCTCAAGTCGCTTGGACTGACCGGATGTGCCTGAGAGAGCGCCATCCGACTGCCAGTCCTGCCATCCGATGCCTTGGACGTGTGTGCGGTAGCTGATGCCGCCAGAGACGGGGAAGCCCGAGCCGAGCTTGATTCGTATCGCTTCGAGTCGCCGCGACAGCCCGCTAGTGCCAGCAACTGCTCCGTCCTTGCGCCATGCTTGGTCTCCCGAGCGCTGCACATGGACCATGTAGCTGACGCTAGGTGCGACGACCTTGAACGTGAGCTTCTTCGTCCCTGTGAAGTTGCGCTTACCCCTCACCGTGACGGTAGCCGTACCGACCTTGACGTTGTTTGCGTAGGTGAGGGTGTAATCGGCGTTCGTGAGCCTCTTTCCCCCGAAGGTTAGGCTAACGGATGGCTTTACCGATTTGCCCGTATAGGCTTGCTTGGCTATGGCCTTGGCTGTAGCTTTGGAAATTCGTGCCGCGGTGATCCGGAATATCGCGGTTGTCGTTCCCGTGTAGTTGCCTTTGCCCTTTATCGTGACGGTTGCCGTGCCGACGTTGACGTTGTCCTTGTATGATACGGTATAGTCCGTGTTGGCCTTGAGGGTAACTCCGCCCAAGACAACCTTTGTTGTGGCCCTGATGGCCTTGGACGTGTAGGTGTAGGAGCTCCTGGCAACCGAGACGGTCGCAGCTTTGATGCTGGCGGCCTTGATTTGGAACATACCTTTTACGCTGCCGCTGTAAGTGCCCATGCCCTCCACTGTTACGGTTGCCGTGCCGACGTTTGTGTTGTTTTCGAAAGACACACGGTAGTCAGTGCCAGCCACGAGGCTGACGTCACCGAGAGTGACCTTTACCTCCGGCTCAAGGGCTTTGCCGGTGTATGTCTGGTCGTCAACGGAGATAGTTGCGTCAGCTAGGGACGTCTTCTCCTCGTCTATGGGGATTTCTGGGGTCTCGACGTCGCCTTTCTCTGATTGTGCGTTTGTCAGACCTTCGGTGTCCTGAGCGAGTTCATCCGGAGTCACCTCTTCGAGGGATTCATTCTCTGCGGGGTCTGTCAAGTCGTCCTGCTCGTCCTGCGCGTCAACATCAGGAGTCTCCTCCCCTTCTCCGTCCGACGGATTGGGACCTGCGGTGTCGCTCGAATCCGAAGCACCGTCAGTTGAGGCGTCCATGACGTATGTCTTCCCGTCGATGGTCACTACGTCATGGTAGCCACCGGCATCGGTAGTCATGACCTCGCAGTCTATGCTCAGAAGTGCCGCCACAATCGCATAGGCCCTGGCGGTAGCCTCGAGAGCATCGGGATAGGTCGCGTCTGCGAGCGATAGAAGCTCTGCCGCTGGGCCATTCCCCACACCACCGTTACGCGCCGCGAGCAATCGGTTGCGTAGCTCCTCGGCGCGTGCCAACGGCTCATCACCGACAGCGTCTACGACTTCCTGGGCGAGTGCTTGTGCCGCTGCGTCTTCCCCGCTCACATCTGTCGGTGCCTCTTCCCGCGCACCTTCCGGAGAAACGGATGACACCATCTCCCCCAGTGCCAGCGTCGGGACACTGGCCAATGTCATGAGTAGGGACAGCGAACACGCCATTGCGCGTCGTGCCCATGCTCCCTTCGCCTTGCCATCTATCATGGGAATCTCCTCCCTCGTCTGATTGCGTGAGGCCACACCTCAACGCTAAGCCACAATATGCGGTCGCTAGACCACGAAAGATACACTATATCACGGACAAAAAAGGTCTGAGCGAATATGTGCTCAGCGGAGCGCGGAACGTAACACGTGGTTTGTCGCGGTTTGTCAACACGAATCCTCATAGTCCGCGTAGGAACTCTATGGCGCGCAGACGCGCATCTAGATGCGTAGCCGCCCATCGATGCGCCGTGTCAAGAAGCTCGAACGCCGTCTGGTCATCCACGGGAGCAGCGAGCAGGTCATCAAAGGTGAGCCCTATCAGAGCAGCCAGCCATGCGAGCAGGTTCTGCGAGACGGGGAGCGCGTCTTCCACATCGCGCGCGCAGCTCTCACAGAGGGCGCCACCGGCACGTACGCAGAGCCGTGTCGGCGAAGGTTCGCCACATGCGACGCAGGAGTCGAGCACCGGGCGCCACCCCTCATGTGACAAGACCTTTAGGGCATAAGCAGCTATCACGACGTCAAGATGCGCATGATCAACTGCTTGCTCGCATGCCTTGAGCGCGCGAGACAGCACGGGATAAAGGAACGCATCGGACATGTCCTCGTAGCAGGTGAGCCTGGCCACCTCGCAAAGCGCTGAGGCAGCAGCGACGCGTTCAACGTCGGCCCTGGCTTTGACGTGCGCGTCGATGATCTGTCCCTCGGTGATAATCCCCAGGCCTTTTCCCTGCGACACGAGTAGGTCTGCCTCTACAAATAGCTCTGTGCGCGCCGTGAGCCGACTCCCCGGCTTCCGACCCCCCTTCGCGACGGCGCGCAGTTGCTCGCCTTCGCTTGTGAGCATCGTGACGATGACGTCCTGCTCTGCAAGTATGGTGCGTCCGAGCACGATAACGCGATGGCGTACGGCGGGACGTCTGGCCATCGCTACTCTCCCGCGTCGTAGCCGAGGCGCGCGATTTCTGAGCGGTCGCGTCGCCACTTAGGCTGGACCCTCACATTGAGGTCAAGGTAAACCTTGCATCCTAGGAGTCGCTCGACATCCGCACGAGCTGCCGTGCCGATGCGCTTGATCATGGAGCCGCCTTTGCCCACGACGATGCCTTTTTGTCCCGCACGCTCCACGAGAATCGTGGCACTCACTGAGGCGTGTCCGTCCTTGGCATAGTCGATGGATTCGCAACGAACGCCTACCGAGTGCGGCAGCTCATCGCGAAGCAGCAAATAGGCTTTCTCGCGCACGAATTCCGCCACAACGTCCTCCTCACTCGCATCGTGGCGCATGTCGTCGGGAAACCACTTCGGTCCCTCGGGCAGCCAGTTTGCCACGAGCGTGAGGAAGGCATCCACATTGAAGCCCTCGGTCGCCGAAATCACGAGCTGGTCGTCGAAGTCTGCGAGTGTGCTTGCCGCTTCGAGTTGGGCGCTCATCTGCTCGGGCGAGGAAAGATCCGCCTTGGTCAGTACGAGGAGCTTCTTTGCATCACAGTGAGCCACGTGATTCGCGACCCAGGCATCACCGGTGCCCACGGGCTTGGTGGCGTCGACGAGCATCGCGACCACGTCGACATCGGCTAACTCGCCCAGGGCGGAACGGTTAAGCTCCTTGCCGAGGGCATCCTTGGGCTTGTGCAGTCCCGGCGTGTCCACGATCACGATTTGCGCGTCGTTGGTCGCTACCACGGCACGTAGACGTTTGCGCGTTGTCTGCGCAACTGGACTCGTGATGGCCACCTTCTCACCCAAACAGGCATTGAGCAGCGTCGATTTGCCCGCGTTGGGCCGACCCACCAAGGCTACGAAGCCGCTCCTGAACGTGTGTGGGGAAAGACCCTCGCTCATGCGATCAACTCCTTTTGTGCGTTGGTCCTCATAAGAGTCGCAGGAATGCGTTGACGAATATGGTGATACCCACGACGGCCACGACGAAACAGAGCGACCAGACCGCACCGGCCGCGATGTCCTTGGCGCGTCCTGCCAGCGGATGGTATTCTGGCGATACCAAGTCCACCACGGTCTCGATGGCAGTGTTTATGAGCTCGGCCGCCACGACCACGCCGCAGCATAGCAGCACGATGGCCCATTCGATAGGATTGATGCGCAAGGCAAGCCCCATGGTTACGGCAAAGACTGCACCGCAGAGCATGACCTTGATGTTGCGCTCCGTCTGTATGGCGGTACGAAAGCCTTGGACAGCAAAGAGGAAACTGCGTTTG
>ONMP01000193.1 GCA_900318935.1 uncultured Actinomycetes bacterium | reverse complement strand
TTTTTATAAACGCACTTAATGTTTTGATATCATTATCATCATCAAAACACTTGTCGATATTTTTTGTTTGCATTACCGTTACGGTATTTTGAATTTGAACAAATGATTTCATAGTTTAACCCTTTCTATTTTTTTCTTTTCATAAAAATGTTTTTTTAAATAAAGTTGTACATTATACTGATTATTATTAATCGTTGTAGTAATATTAAAATTCTCTAGAGTTAGGAGGCCACAATGGCAGATGAAATCGAAAACCCTACAAGAGTTTCAAACTCTTTTAAGGTTCCTAAACGAAACTTGAATATTGGTGGTATCGACAAAAAGAATCGTCCATTCAATGCAAGATTCAATCGCCCAATTAAGAAAAGTGAAGAACTTTCTAAATTGATGATCAATGGAATTATCAAATCTGTAGAACTTGGATCAAAGAACTGCTTCTTTGTAAACCATGACATCACTTGCCCAAAGGGTGTACCCCCTTTGGGCAAGTGCAAGCACACTATCAACGGCAAACTATGAGAGAGGAATGATGGGAGAAGCGGAGAGGTCGGTCGGCCAAGCCGTGCGCATAGCATCGGTACAAGCCGCGGCCGGGTTTGCGAAGGTGTGGCTTCCGCCCTCCTCAAGCAGCTTGCGTCGCATGCCAACGGAGAGTGCATGTGCCCAGAGGCCCTCTGCTTGGGCGAGCGTTTGCACCGCAGGGCCATCGGTTGCAAGTCCGGCTGCGGTATAGGCGATGACGCTTGAGCGCTTGACGAAGTCATAGACACCAAGCGGATTCGAGAAGGCCGCCGTACCGCCTGTGGGCAGCGTGTGGTTCGGCCCTGCGACGTAGTCTCCCAGAGGCTCGCTCGACCATGGCCCCACAAAGATGGCTCCCGCATTGCGAATAGCACCAAGTAGCTCGAAGGCATCCGCGCAGTGCAGCTCGAGATGCTCAGGTGCGATGGTGTTGACGGCTTCCACTGCGGTTTCAAGGTCCTCTGCCACGACGATGACCCCGTGGTCGTCAAGACTTGCGCGCGTGATGCCCTCACGTGGACTCTGGGCAACGAGCGCCTCAACGGCTTCGAGCACGCGGGCGGCCAGGCTATCATCACAGGTAACCAGATAGCATGCGGCCATGGGATCATGCTCGGCTTGGGCCATGAGGTCGGCTGCCACCACCACGGGGTCGGCCGTCCCATCGGCAAGCACGCACACCTCGGAAGGGCCGGCCACCATGTCGATACCCACGTCCCCTGACACGTAGCGCTTCGCCGCTGCCACGTAGGCATTGCCCGGTCCCACGATCTTGTTGACGGCGGGAATGCTCTCGGTGCCATAGGCCACGGCACCTATCGCTTGCGCGCCGCCCACTGCATAGACCTCATCAACACCTGCCACGGCGGCTGCGGCCAACGTATAGGCCGAGAGGACACCGTCACGCTGGGGTGGCGTCACCATGATGACGCGCTCGACACCTGCCACCTTTGCCGGAACGGTGTCCATGAGCACCGTCGAGGGATACTGGGCACGACCCCCCGGCACATACACCGCGGCGCTCTCCACTGGCGTGACCTTTACGCCAAGTATCGTGCCATCCGCACGCGTCGTAAACCAGGACTGCTCCACCTCACGCTCATGAAACTCGCGAATCTGCTTGTGAGCGAAGTGCAGCGCCTCAAGGAAGGCCGGGTCTACCAGGTCAAGCGCCTGTTTCATGACCCCTTCCGGCACGCGAAACACGTCAGGGCATGCGCCATCGAAGCGTAGGCAGTATTCGCGCACCGCCTCGTCACCGCGTGCCCGCACGTCATTCACGATGGCTGCGGCAGCATCGCTCACCTCGCGAGGAAGCGCCCCAGAGCGATGCAGGTCATCTGAGGTCAGGCGCTGTCCAGCTTGAAGAGTGACTGTTCTCATTACTTGTCCTCCTTGCCTTGCTGAGCGACCTCACCCAAGCGAGCCGCCAGCTCGCGAATCCTCCCGTCGCAACGATACGCAGCAGGGCTCGCAAAGAAGCGCGCCGTGCATTCGAGCACGTTGTCCACGACGACAAGGTCGTTCTCGGCGAGCGTCGTGCCCGTAGCCGTGATATCCACGATGCGATCGGTCATGCCCACGATGGGGCCAAGCTCGATGTTGCCGTGCAGCTGAACGATGTCAACCTGCTGACCGATGCGGTCATAGTAGGCTTGAGTGATGCGCGGATACTTGGTTGCCACCCGCATCGTGCCGCGCCACGCATATGCTCGCTCTGCCATGCCGACGTTTGCCGCAGGCTCGGCAACCACGAATCGACACCAGCCATAACGCAGGTCTTGCAGCTGCAACAAGTCCACGTCAGCCTCAATGATGGAGTCGCGTCCGCAGATGCCGCAATCCGCCCCGCCGAACGCTACGAACGCTGGCGCATCCTGAGCACGGACGATAACGTAGTCGTAGTCTCCCTCGCTCACGATGAGCTTGCGACCGGGATGCCGCAGCTCCTCGACTGGCAGACCCGCCGCTTCAAGCACACGCACGGTATCGCCAAAGAGCGAGCCTTTCGGCACGGCTATGCGCAGACGACGCTCAGCCAGACGCACGCCCGGCGTCACGACACCCGACTCGCCCTGCTCGCCAAGCACCTCTTGCAGGCGCTCGAGCGACATGGCGAAACCGCAGGCACTTACGCTCGGCATCCCAAGGTTTGCAAGCACCGCATCGTAGTGGCCGCCTGAGGCGAGCGAGGCTGCTATCCCCTCGGCATAGGCCTTGAAGACGAGCCCCGTGTAATAGTCGAAACTGTTTATGATAGAGAAGTCGAAGCGCAGACGTCCCTGTCGCACAAGTGGCGCGCAGTGCTCCAGCAGCTGCCGCAGCGAGGCGACGCCCGACGCCTTGGCATCGACATCCGCAGCACACAGAAGCTCGTCCAGCTCATCCACCACATGCTCGCTGCCGTTAAGACGCGCGATACGGCTCAGAGCAGTCGCCTGAGCATCCGTGAGGCCCTGCGTCTCGCAGACCAACTCGTCCAGCCCGACGAGGTCAGAATCATGCACGAAAGATAGAACTTTACGCGAGAACTCCGGCCCCATGCCGCAGGCCGCAAGCAGCGCGTTGAGCGGGGCCACAGAGCCGCATACCACATACCAGTCCGGTACCGCGAGCCGAGCAAGCGCGTCGGCGAGCAGCAACACAACCTCAGACTCAGAAGCAGTTCCTTCCCCGCCGATCAGCTCGACGCCGAGCTGGGTGAACTGTCGTGGCTGTCCGCGCAGCGCACCCTGCTCGCGCACCACCGGTGCCACATAGCGCAAACGCGCTGGCAGGGCTGTCGAATCCATACGTCCGGCCACCATGCGCGCGATAGGCAGCGTGAGGTCGGGACGAAGCATGAGCAGCCGGTCGTCCTTGTCAAAGAGCTGGAAGGGTGAGTCCTGAATACGCCCTGCCGTCTCAATGACACTCCTGTCTTCCAGTATCGGAGTCTCGACAGGCAGATAGCCATGGGACGAGAAGCATGCCCGCACCGTCTCCGTGATGCGCTCACGCGCAAGTGCCTCTTGCGGCAAAATGTCGCGGAATCCGCGTGGTGTAACCTGAGTCAAACTGGCTCCTCCTAAGAATCTAAGTGTAGGACGCGCACGACGAACGCGCCGATGCTACCAAAAAAGCCCTCGCGCTGCTCCATCCTCTTACGCCTTCCCTGCAACTCCCTCGTGCGCCCTGAAGTGGCGTCATCCATGACACTCATTCCCACCTCTAGGCGCGCTCCATGTTCCTTGTTTGCCAAGACCGCCACCTTGGGAGCCCGACGATGAGATGAGGTATTCTTCCCGTCACCTGCTTCGGACGATTCTGCGCGAGACGACACTTCCGACGCCTGCTCGGGCGTTTCAACCTCTGGCACGTCCAATTCAGGAATCAATGCCTCGCGCTTGAGACGAATTGTACTTTCCTTCTCCTTTTGCGGCGCTTCCTGCTCCTCGTCTAGAGACACCGGCTCGTCAACGTCATCGAAAGCTGGCAATTCTTCCCCGGACCCCGAAGCGGTCTCGTCTGATGCGCTTTCGTCGGTTTCGGGCTTGGCTTGTTCGACGTCGGAAGGATTCGCTTCGTCAACGTCGCCCGGTACAGACAGCTCCTCCTCCTCGGCTTCCGAGTCAGACTCGTCAATCGTATCCTCGTCCGTCTCCGGGGCGGTCGTCACGTCCGACGCGTCCTCCTCGGTTTCTGGCTCGGCCTGTTCGGCGTCGGAAGGACTCGCTTCATCAACGTCGTTCGGTGCAGACAGCTCCTCCTCGGCCTTCGGCGCACCCTCGGCCGACGTGTCCCCATCCTCTGCGGGTTCCATATCCGTCATAGCCCCGAACTCGTGCATTGGCTCAAGGTCCGGATCGGATACCGGGTCAAGTACTATGGGCCGCTCCTGCTCACGCTCCGCTTGCTCCACCGACTTCACGAGCTCGAGCTTCGCCGCCTCCTCCGCCATCAGAAGCTGGGCCAAGAGGAACTCGATGCGGTCGTTTGCCTCCTCTACTGCGGTCAGTCGTGCCCCGGTCGATCCTTCAGATCGAAGCCGACGCGGCTGAGACTCTGGGGACGAGTTCGTTTTCACATCAGTGTCTTTCGCATCGCTTTTTTTGGCCATGCCATCTCTCCTCCCCTTGAGCAAACCCCCAGCATTGTTTAGCCAAACGAGTATAGCGCAGCGTAGGCATTGAAGTCTATTGCACTAAGCATGCGTCTCTTCCAGCCCAAAAGGGTGGCAACCCTTTTGGGCACATTTTATTACCGCTGTAAATGATGGTGCACCCTAGCCACCAAGATAAGCCTGGCGCACTCGCTCGTCATGGAGCAGGTCGTTCGCGTCGCCGCTCATGGAGATGCGGCCGGTCTCGAGCACGTACGCACGATTCGCGATGGAGAGCGCCATGCTCGCGTTTTGCTCGACCAGGAGAATCGTCGTACCCTTTTCGTTGAGCTCCTTGATGATGGCAAAGATCTCCTGCACGAGAATGGGCGCCAAACCCATCGAGGGCTCGTCGAGCATCATGAGCTTGGGCTTGCTCATGAGGGCGCGCCCCATGGCAAGCATCTGCTGCTCGCCACCCGAGAGCGTGCCCCCCGCCTGCGTGCGGCGTTCCTTGAGACGTGGGAAGCTCTCGTACACGCGCTTGCGCATCTCGAGCGACTCCTCCTCGCTGCGCGTGAATGCACCCATCTCGAGGTTCTCGCGCACCGTCATGTCTTGGAAGATGCGCCGTCCCTCCGGACAGAGCGCAATGCCCTTTGAGACCATCTTGTGCGTCGGTACGCCCACGAGGCTCTCGCCCTCAAACTCGATGGAGCCAGAGCGCGGACGCAAGAGACCGGCCACGGTGTTCAGCGTGGTGGACTTACCAGCGCCGTTCGCTCCGATGAGCGTGACGATTTCGCCCTCTTCAACCTCGAACGAGATGCCCTTGACCGCATGAATCGATCCATAGTACACGTTGAGGTCAGAAATCTTGAGCATGGCCATGCCGCTCACTCCCCCTCGTCCTGTTTGCCAAGATATGCCTCGATGACCTGCGGGTTGTTTTGTATGTCGTGCGGGGTCCCCTTGGCGATTATCTTGCCAAAGTTGAGCACCGCAATGCCCTCGCA
>ONMP01000022.1 GCA_900318935.1 uncultured Actinomycetes bacterium | reverse complement strand
CGCACATACGACTATCTGCCTAAAGGTCGCCAAGCAGCAGTCAAGGCACTTTATGACAGGTTCGTGAGCGATAAATCGACAAAGGGCTGGGGTTCGTACTCAAAGCAAAGCGCGACTGAGTTCTACGCTGAAGGAATCGCAAAATCTCTCGGAGGAAAAAAGGACTATTACACTTCGGAACTCCGCAAACTTACTTGGTAAACCCCAGACACGAAAATCCCCGTATAACGTAACGTGAAATAAAAATTGACGTAAGGTAAAATTAAAATTGACGTAACGATATGGCACAACTGACACTGAAGGTCAAGAAGGTGGCCAATAAGAACCTTCGCACGAAAGTAATGGGCTACGCCAGCCGCGCTATTGCCAACGGCGTTGCCACGTTTGACGACATCTGCACCGCACGCAAGCGCGACCGGCGGCGGCTTCACGGAACCATCGGCTACGTGATGCAACACGCCGAGCGACAGCTCTTTGCCGAGACGGTCTTTGAGGACGTGTCGTTCGGGCCCAAGAATATGGGACTCTCCAGCGAAGTAGTGCAGCGACGGTGCCACGAGGCTCTCGAACTGGTGGGACTTGTGGGACTCGACGAGGCTTCGCCGTTTGAGCTCTCGGGTGGCCAACAGCGACTCTGCGCATTGGCTGGCATCCTCGCCATGGAGCCAAGAATCCTCGTGCTCGACGAACCTACAGCCGGCCTCGACCCGCGTGGTCGTCATGCCCTGCAACGCATCCTCGATGACATCCACGCACGCGGTACCACCATCGTTGAGGTAACCCACTCCATGGAAGATGCCGCCCGCGCCGAACGAGTAGTGGTGCTTGACCAAGCGCGCGTATTGCTCGAGGGAACTCCCGGGCAGGTGTTCTGCCCTCAAAACGAAGAGTTGCTCTCACGCGCAGGTCTCGGGCTTCCGCTGCCGCTCTCGTGGGCGCTTCGCCTTGAGCGCGCGGGGTTTCCTCCTCTGGGGGCGCCACTGACACTTGACGAGCTGGTACGTGCGATTGGCCCAGTCACAGAAGCAGCCGATGGGGACACCGTCGAGCCGCTACTTTCAACGCGTCGATCACCGGAAGAGGGTCTCTGATGGCAATCAGAATCACATTGGGACAATACTACTCCGCCGACTCCGCGCTTCATCGGCTCGATCCGCGGACCAAGGTGTGCGTAGCCATCACCATCATGGTGGCAGTCTTTGCGATAAACACGCCCGTACAGCTCGCGTTGGGCTTCGCATGCATGCTCGGCGCCGTAGTACTCGCACATATTCCAGCCCACCGCGTCATCGAGTCGCTCGCACCCGTCTGTGTCATGCTCGTCGTGCTGGGCGTCTTCAACCTCCTCCTTACGGACAGCGGCGAAGTACTTACCGCGCTCGGTCCCATACGAATAACCACCGACGGCGTGCGAGCGGCCTTTCTTTACAGTCTCCGGCTAGTGATCGGCGTGCTCGCCGCCATGCTCCTCTTGCTCACCACTACACCGGCTCAGCTCACCGACGCCTTCGACGCGCTTCTGTCGCCGCTCGCACGCGTGGGGTTGCCAGCTCACGAGCTTGCAATGGTTTTTTCGCTGATGCTTCGATTCATTCCGACGCTCGCTGACGAGGCATCCGCTCTCGTGGATGCGCAAACCGCACGCGGCGGAGCCCTCGGAGAGGGTTCGCCCATCAAGCGCGTTCGTGCGGTCGTTCCGCTCGTCGTCGCGCTGCTTGCCAGCTCACTGCACCACGCCAACGACCTCTCGCGTGCGCTTGACGCCCGCTGCTACGAAGGCGGCGGCGCCCGAAGCCACTGGCATCCGTTACGCATGCGCGGACGCGACTGGGCGGCGCTTGCCCTCACCTGCTGCTACGTTGCCGCGCTCGTCGCGCTGGGATAAGTCGGCGACAAGTACCAGCGATGTCTGTGACGAGTCGCCTGCTGTCTTGTCACCGCTCAGCCCGGCCACCGGCCTAGACGTCGGCCTAGACGTCGGCCCCGCAATTTCCGGATCTGCGTCACGCAAAGCCGGCGGTGCGCAAAGTCGGAAGCTTTCCGGCCGAATCGGGGCCTTTTCTTTCCGGATCTGCGTCACGCAAAACGGATGGCGGCCCACCTGGCCTTCAGTTCGCCCGAGTCGCACACCTGAATCGTCGCTCAAATTTCAAATAGCCCGAATAGACTTTGCGAAAAGTGGGTATGTAGTCTAGCACTATCTTTCCGCACAACCGATGATGATGCTCGCGATGCGCGTACTCGCCGCGCAGTCGGCGCCCCATCCGCATCGCGCGGCATCTCGCGCACGCAGAGAGGAGCACGCATGGCAATACGCGCCGACTTGCAGCAAAGACTTACCGAGGCGCAAGAAGCTGGCATGTGCCTCTGTTCCACATCCGAGTCTGACGATCGCAGACTTCGTGCCGCCTGCACTCGAGGCGACCTGTTGTCGCCCTTTCGTCACGTTTACGTAGATTCCGCCGTTTGGAAAGACCTCAAACCCAACGTCCGCGAGCTCTTCAGGCTGCGCGCCATCGCCATGCTGCACCCAAACTGGGTGTTCGCTGACGTGTCAGCCGCACTCATTCACGGCTTTGCCGTCTCATACAGCCTATTGGGGCGCGTACATATACTCACGGCGCCCCGCTCCCACTCGCGCAGCAACAAAGAAATCAAGCGTCACCTCGCAAGCACTGTCGAAGAGACGAAGATAGACGGAATCCGCGTAACGTCAGCTACACGCACGGCATTCGACTGCCTCCGCACATACGGATTCAGAGAGAGCCTAGCAGTAGGTGACTCGGTACTACGAATTTGCGAGATGACAAACGACCAGCTCGCAAACGCATTCGACGCCTACAACCGATCGCACGTACACAAAACAAGGGCCATACAGATTGCCGAACTCTGCAATGGACGCGCTGAAAACGGCGGAGAGTCAATCGCCCGCGCGGTCATGATTGAGCAAGGCTTCCAGATACCCTCACTCCAAGTGGAGGTCCCCAACATCGCGAATCCCGCTGATCCATACCGCGTCGACTTCTTTTGGCAGTTGGAAGACACTCGGGTTGCGGGAGAGCTCGACGGCCGAGAGAAGTATCGCAATCCAAAAATGACCAAGGGACGTGACGTGGTTGATGTAATGGCAGACGAGCGGCTACGTGAGTCGCGGATCTCGGCGACGGGCGTTCGCATAATGCGATTCTCGTATGCCGATGTGATTAATGCCCAGAAGTTCTGTATGATTCTGCGCACCTTCGGCATTCCTAGCGGTTTCGAAGTACCAGAAGTCGCGCTACCAAAAAAGGTGACGAGTCGCCTGTCGACTTGACTCCGCTCAGCCTAGCCGTCGGTCTAGCCATCGGCCCTGAAATTTCCGGATCTGCGTCACGCAAAGTCGGCGGTACGCAAAGTCGGAAGCTTTCCGGCCGAATCGGGGCTCTTTCTTTCCGGATTTGCGTCGCGCAAAGTCGGCGGTGCGCAAAGCCGGAAATCTTCTTTGCGACGAGTCGCCTGCCGTCTTGTCGCAAGGCGCGGCAACGGGCAAATCTACCCGTTGCCGCGCCTCCCCGAAAACCTAAATCACACCTTCCGGTACGCCATCGCGGCCTCGTAGTAGCTGTAAAAAGCGCACAGCGCGTCCTTGGCCTCGTCGTCGACGTCTTCCCTGGGCAGCGCGACAGCCACGTACGACAGCGGCGACGCGCTCACCTCGAAGTGCGACCCGCTGGCCGTGCCGCTCACCGCGACGTTGTCTCCAAGCCGGTGGGCCGCGATGCCCTCCACGCGGACACGCCAGGTCTTGTCGTTCACCTTCTCCGCCTCGAGCCCGCCGCCTTCGCACCGTACCTGCGTGCCGGGCTTCACCTTGACGAAGTACTCGAGCGTGGTCGCCGACTTCAGGTCGAGCGCCATGCTCACGCCCGTGATGTCATCACCGTCAATCGTCTTCGTTGCCGCGAATGCGCTCGCACGCGCTGCTATCCCATCGACGTCGTAAGAGTTGGCATAGTGGCGTGACATCATCGCGTACTTGACGCCATACTCCCAGCCGTTCGCATGGGCGAGGTACGGTTGCGCGTAGTGGCCGTAGTCAGCCAGAGCGTGCGCAAGAGCAACTGCCTCCTCGCTGATCCCGTTCTCGTTGCCCGCCGCAACGTGCGCGTCAATCTTCCCCACGTACTCGTCCACCGAGGAGCCCTCGTTCGTAACCGTCAGCCCGTCCCCGTAGTGGAAGACAGCTGTTATGGGCTCCGCCATCTGCACGGAGCTGACGTAGCACGCAAAGCCATAGTAGTTGCCCACGGTGCTCATGTTCGTCGGATCGTATTCTGCGATCGTCTTCTTTCCATTGACCTCGAACTCCATGTAGCTCGAAGCGTAGTCCACCCCTTCGAGCGGAGGAAGCTCCATGAAGAAGTTAACGCCAATGAGCCCAGAGAGCGTCAGGGACTGCGTTTTGAAGACCGGTCTCGCGAGCTTCCATACCGCGCGCGCAACCATATCCTGCTCCACGGTGACCTTCGTGTCACTGGCATAGCGTACCCCGTCAATCAGCCACGCGTCGAAGACCATTCCCTCCTGCGGGGCCTCGAACGTACACTTTGGGAGCGGGTGTCGCGTACCGGCTGCGACGACCGCCGGCTCCATGCTGCCTTTGCCCCCGTTCGCGTCAAACGTGAGCGTCTTACCCACGAGCGGCGCAATCTCCTCGGTCCTGCTCTGGGCCTCAAAGCCAGGATGCGTGAACGTTGCCGTGTAGGTACGCTCGCCCGCTACACCCACAGCCGGCTCCTTAGTGACGGTCGCAGTCGCCACCGCCTCCTCGAGCTCCTCTTTGCCGCATGCGCCGCAGACGCGTCTGGCCACAACCACCAGACCGCTCTCATCCCATTCGTAGGTGGGCTCGCCGAAGGTGTGATTGCCCGTCGCAAGAATCACGATGTCCTCGTCGTCCAGCGGCTCATTGGCATCCTCGCCGCCAAACCTCTGATGGCACACCCCGCAGGTGCGGTAGCCGACGTTGCCCTCCCTCGCACAAGCGGGTGTGACGGCTTCCGTCACGGCGAAATCCGTGTGCTCGTGCGGTATGGGGATCGCGCGCGTCTGCACGTGCTCTGGATTGTTGGCGCAGACGCGCTGCCCCTCCCCTTCCTCCATCTCGGTGGCAGGACGAGTCTCCTCCCATTCGCCCCAGTCGTGACCGGTCGCCTCAATGGGTTCCGTCTTCGTCTGCGACGCAAACGCGGCGTTCCGGAAAGCTGCGGTGTAGGTCCTTTCGCCCTCCTCCTCACATCTAGGTTCTTTGGTGACCTCCATCGTGGCCTCGGCCGTCTCGGTCTCGACCAGACTTGGGTCGTCCTTGCCCGTCCTCACCGCTGTGACAGTACTCCTGTCGAAGCTCCAGACGTAGCGCGGATTGTTCCACGCCGGGTCCTCGACGGGCGCCTCGGTCGCGGTAATCTTCACCACGAGCACGTAGTCGGCGTGATGCGTCGCATTCCGCACCGGTATCGAGATGTTCGCGCTAGCGCCTGCGTCAGCATCGCTGGCAATCTTGTAGCGCAGCTTGTCTTCAGAGAGCTGAGGGGCTCCCCCTAAGATACCCTCCGGGTCATCAACCGAGACGCCCTCGAAGCTGCCCCCAGGCGCAAGATACTCAGAGAGGTCAAGCGAACCCTCTCCGCCGACGGCGCACGTCGCCTCGGCGCTCGTGCGCTCCCACGTCCCCTTGGCGATGGCGAAGGCGCAAGAGAGCTGCGATCCCCCTGTGGGGAGGGCGTAATTGCCCGCATCTGCGCCCGCAAGCTCCGTCGCCGTCGCGACGTGCTCGCCCGCGTCCGTCGCGGCACCGTCGACAACCACGCTCACATCGTCGTCGCCCTTGTTCGCGACCGCAGCGACGGGACACTTCTCGGTACCGTCGTAGGTGAAGGATGCGGGGTTCGGGCTCCAGGCGATCTGCGCCTCGAGCGGCCATATGCTAGCTGTGACCTCCGCCTGCTGCCCGCTCTCAGCGAGCTCGTAGTTACCAGCCGCCTCGCCGGTGAGCAAGAGGTCGTAGATGGTAACCTTTTTGCCCTCGCTAGCGTTCTTGTCCTCGAACTCGCCGGTGGCACCGATGCCGAGCCTGTCCTTGTCGGCCTCGATCCTCCCGTCGAGCGTGGCACCGTCAGTGACGAGCGTGGCCGAGACACCACCGTCGTAGACCTTGTTCTCTGCCGTGATGCCAGAGACGGTGACGGGCCTCCTCGCGATGGTAAGAAGGGCGCCCGGATTCACCACGACGTTATAGTCATCACCGTTCTCGCCGGCCACCTCCAGCGTGCCTTGTGAGATGGAATACTTCCCCACGTCCTCACCCGCGTCCTCACGGGCAAGCTCGCCCACAAGCCCGTCACCTGAGAGAAGGCCCGTCTGCGTGAAGGTGAACACCGGATCCGCTTCGCCATAGGTCTTGGTCTTGTCTATGGGGTAGACGGTCAACGTACGCTTCGCGATCTTTACGGCAACGGTCCCACCAGCTGCGTCGCTATAGTTATCGTCGCCCTCCACCTTGTAATGGATGTCGTAGGTGCCCGCGTGTCGGGCGGTGGGGATGGCCTTGCTCCAATTCTCGTTGTCCGTGCTGTAAAGCAGCGTACCACCGGTCGTTGCCCCGGTACGTAGGAGCCGCAGGTTGTTTCCGGTATACGTCAGGCCGCTATTCCCTTCGACCACTACCACAGGATCCGCCTTGGTGACGGTCACCCGGAAGACGTGACTGCGCAGGGTGGCAACGCCATCCTCCACCTTCATGCCCTGGCAATGCAGCGTGTACACCCCAGCCTCCGTGGACCGAGGCAGCGTGTAGGTGCTGCTAGTTGCGCCATGGATGGCATTGTGCTTGCCACCATCCACGCTATACCACTGGTATGCGGTCTCGTCAGCATCAACGACAAGCGTCCGCTTTTCCGCGTCCGCCTCGTCGTAGGTCCACGTTACTTCCTCGGGCTCCGTTTCCTCCGTTCGGTACCACAGAGCGACGAGGTGCAGATTCTCCGTCACGGGTGTGTCAAAGTCGTATTCGACGTAATCCTCCTTGGTGGCCCAACTCAGGAACTCATAGCCCTCGCGGGTGGGATCCTCGGGGCGTTCGACGGTCATGCCCGACAGGACTTCTACGGTCTCAGGCTCTCCGTCGGCCTCGAAGGTTACGGTAAACGTTTCAGGAGTCTGTGCCTTGACCATGACGACCGCGTGGCGGGCGGCGTTGCCTTCGCTATCCGTGACGACAGCCTCGTAGCTGCCGACCGCCCTCACTTCTCCGCTCGTTGGAGTCTTGATTTCATGCGTTTCAGGAATATCGATGCTCTTCGCTCGCATCGCGGTACCACCAGAAGCAGTCCAGACATCCCAGGTGCCGCCCGCAACCCAAATGGTCCCGCCTGCGTCAAAGCCCGTCGCTGTGTCATTCCTCACAGAGGCGGCTCCTCCGATCCTCACCTCGGTGGACACGTCCCCGCGGACGGTGACGTCCCCCTCGGCAGCCTTCAACAGTGTGCCCGCGCTGGCCGCGAGCCGCGCGCCGCCGTCAACGCTCACGCTACCATGGGCACAGAACAGGCCCATGCCACCCAGGGAGAGTCCGGTCAGGTCACCGCCGACGTCAATGCCGCTCCCGGCGTAGACCAACGAGTCGGTGGGTCCAGCACCCCTAGCCTCCGCACGCAGGCTTCCCGTGGCCAAGATTTCGCCGTCCGCATGGATGGCCGTGGCCTTCGCGACTACGCTCACGTCGCCATCGAAGGTCAGGTCCCCGCCCACATACACTCCGGTCGCTGCCTTGGCATCAGCCAATGTGAGCCCGCCCTCCGGCGCCCGTATCGTCAAGCCCTGGCCATCGGTGCGGACCAACGCCGCCACGGCCGTGTCACCGAAAGCGGGGCTCCCCTCGAACGCGAGGGTCTGGGTGGCGGAGTTGTACCTCACCGAGCCGTCTCCCAAGACGTCTATGGCATTCTTGGCGTTCACCTGCACGTCTCCTACCCACACGGGATAGGCTTCTGCCTTCCTGATGACAACGTGATGGACGCTCGTATCACCGTTGGCATCCTGAATGTAGGTACCCGAGCTCTCCACTTCACCGCCAGCAGGCTCCGCGACGACGAGATTCTGGTCGACGGTAATCCCACCCATGGCGCGAATCGCAGCCGACCGGCTTGCCGTGACGCTCACGACGCTGTCTTCACCGATGATGTCCAGCTTGCCGTTTGCGTCGATTCCGGGGACGCTGCCACCACCCGAGACGGTGACGACACTCTGCCTGATCGACATGGCAGCATCGGTAGCTGTCATCATGCCGCTGCCCTTAGCACCCGAGGCGGTCACGTCCGCGTCCTCGATGCTGAGCGCTCCTTCGACATAGATGGCGTGGTTTTCGCCCTTGACTGTCAGCGGGCCACCCTTGATGGTGAGGTCACCGCAGGCTTGGATGCCATACCTAGACTCCGCGTCGATGGCGCAGTCGCCCTCCGCGACGATCGTCAAATCCTCGACGTCGCTCCAGAACTGGCATTCTCCTGCACCCAGATGCCATCGGTGCCACTGAGAGTCTTGCCATCGCAAAGTATGAGATTGGCGTTGCCATTCACGATCAGGCCGGCTTCGTACGTTACGTCCTGTGTCACGGCATACCAGCCGTCGCCCATGTTGCCGTTGTCCGGCTGGAGCACAGTGGCGCTCACCTCGCCTTTGCTGACGCCCTTGGCGTCCACATATTCGACCAAGACAGTCTCGTCGTTGGTCGCGGCTAGGGCCTCGCTACACAGCGAGAAGCTCTTGATCGTTGCCACGAGCGTGCCGTCCTTCGCTGAAGCAAAGGCAAGAACCTCCAGCGTCAGCGCAAGTATCAAAATCGGTACCAACCTCAATCTACGCTTCATAGCAATACCTCCCCTCTTCGGGGCAGGGATGAGATAGAGCACCCTCGCCGAGTTCCAGTCCAAGGTGACAAGCTACCTTTCATCATATCCGATACGGCGACGCACAAAAGAGTTATCCCTTCTGTGCGCCGCCGTATCATCGACCGATTTGACGACTCTCTAGACCGGGGTGCGCCGCAACGGCTAGCGCACCTCGGCATCCACCAAACTACAAACTACAGTCCAAAGACGCGCATGGCCTCGGCAGGCGTGACGCAGCGCACGGGCAAACACTCGCGAAGAGACTCTTCGAAGGTCACGACGCAGTTGGCCTTGCAGCCCTCGGCTGTCGCAACGAGCAGCGCGTCTCGGTAGTCGGCCTGCACCTCGCGCAGCTCCTCTGCCCGCGCGGCGTCAACCGGCCCCTGAGCCACAACCGTGGCAGTGTCGCGCACAACCGCTACGCTATCCCACGCAATGGACGAGATGAGGGCTTCGATGCGCTCATCAAGCACGCCGCCCTCTTCGATGACAATGTGCCTGAGCACGTGGCGCAAATCGCACCACACGTCCTGAATGCAGGTGGCAGTCACAAAGATATCAAGGCTCGGGATGGCCGCCTCGAGGAATCGATACGCTTCTTCGCCCTGTTCGTTGAGATCGAGGCACAGAGCAAGCCATACGCTCTCATCCACCAACACGGCCTTCTTCATCAGTGTGCTCATACCTTCGCGACCTCCCTCGCACGCAGCGCCTCTCCGTCGTCGCACATCGCCCGGACGTCCGAAATGCTCAGAGTGTGCTTCCGATCGCTCGCAATCGACGCCTCGCTCTCAAGCACACGCCACGGCATGCCGCGCACGTCGCCAATCCCTTGTATCAGACGCTCCTGCTCCCGCGCAAGGTCTTCTTTGTCGAGGTCAGTCAGGAGGTCGGGCACGCTCCCGGTGCGCACAACGTAGCCCCACAGCCGTGAAATGATGTCCGTAGGATTCGACCCCACCGCACGCAGAATCTCGTCGCCGCGTACTTTGAGGTCACGGTCAACGCGGACGTTCATCTGCGTCGTGATGCCGCGCGTGCGTGGACGGCCCCGGCGCTTCGGCTGCTGCTCCAAAGCCTCTTCGGCGATTTGCTCCATGTATTTCTCCTTCCGACGAAAGACGCTCGGCTAGAAATATTAGCACGAGACGCGCGCCGCGGGGGACGTCATATGACAACAAGTTCTGACGCGTCGTGGCGCTGGAGCGCGCGGGCGGCGCAGGCTTCGGGTACTGGGGGGACAGTCCCCCCGGTACCCGGTGCAAGGCCTCATATGTGAACGGCGTTGTTCTGGGGTGCGAACGGTTGGCAACTCGGGTATCATGTGCATGCTTCGCCGACAGCTATCGAAAGGCACCCGCATGGTCTCTCGCGTATACGTGGAAAAGAAGCCCGGATTCGACGTCGAGGCGCACCAGCTCTCCCACGAGCTGCGCCATACCCTCGGCGTGAAGGGGCTCAAGAACCTGCGCATCATCAATCGCTACGACGTGGAAGGCATCTCGCCAGAACTCTTTGACCAGTGCGTGCCGACGGTCTTTAGCGAGCCGCAGTCCGACGACGCCTTCAGCGAGCTGCCCAGCTTCGCCAAGTCGGCAAAGGTGTTTGCCGTCGAGTTCCTGCCCGGACAGTTTGACCAACGTGCCGCGAGTGCGGCCGAGTGCATCCAGCTCATCAGCCAGGGCGAGAGGCCCGAGGTCGCGAGCGCCAAGGTCTACGTCCTCGAGGGACGCGTGAGCCAGAAGGGCCTCGACGCCGTCAAGTCTTATGTCATCAACCCCGTGGAGGCGCGCGAGGCATCGCTCGAACCGTGCGACACGCTTGCCCTCGAGCTCGCGGAACCAAGCAAGGTGGAGACGCTCGTAGGCTTCCGCAAGATGAGCCGCAAAGAGCTGGCCGCCTTCATCGAGGAGCGCGGGCTGGCCATGGATCTGGCAGACATCGCGTTTTGCCAGGAATACTTCACGAGCGAGAAGCGCGACCCCACGATCACCGAGATCAAGATGATCGACACCTACTGGTCTGACCACTGCCGCCACACGACCTTCGGCACGGTGCTTGACGAGGTGGCGATTGACGAGCCTGTGGTCGAGGCCGCATTCGAGCGCTACCTGGAGCTGCGCCGCGAGCTCGGTCGCGAAGACAAGCCCGTCTGCCTTATGGACATGGGCACCATCGGCGCCAAGTACCTCGCGCACACCGGCAAGCTCAAGGGCCTCGACGAGTCCGAGGAGATCAACGCCTGCACCGTTCGCTGCACGGTGGACGTGGACGGGCACGACGAGGACTGGCTGTTCCTCTTCAAGAACGAGACGCACAACCACCCCACCGAGATCGAGCCCTTTGGCGGCGCGGCCACCTGCATCGGCGGGGCCATTCGCGACCCGCTCTCGGGCCGCAGCTACGTCTATCAGGCCATGCGTGTGACCGGCGCAGCTGACCCGACCGTACCCGTAGACGAGACCCTGCCCGGCAAGCTTCCCCAGCGAAAGATCGTGCGCACGGCGGCAGCGGGCTACTCCAGCTACGGCAACCAGATCGGTCTTGCGACGGGACAGGTGAGCGAGCTCTACCATCCGGGCTACGTCGCCAAGCGCATGGAAATCGGCGCCGTCGTGGGCGCGACACCCGCCAGCCACGTACGACGCGAGTGCCCCGCGCCAGGAGATGCCATCGTCTTGCTCGGCGGACGCACCGGTCGCGACGGCATCGGCGGCGCGACGGGCAGCTCCAAGGCGCACAAGGCTTCGAGCCTCACGACCTGCGGCGCCGAGGTACAGAAGGGCAACGCGCCTATCGAGCGCAAGCTGCAGCGGCTCTTCCGCCGCGAGGATGCCTGCCGCCTGATCAAGCGCTGCAACGACTTCGGCGCAGGCGGCGTGAGCGTGGCCATCGGCGAGCTGGCCGACGGCCTTGACATCGACCTCAATCTCGTGCCAAAGAAGTACGAGGGTCTTGACGGCACCGAACTCGCCATCTCCGAGAGCCAGGAGCGCATGGCCGTGGCACTCGCGCCCGAGGACGTCGAGGCGTTCCTCGCGCTTGCGCATGAGGAGAACCTCGAGGCAACGGTCGTCGCACACGTCACCGAAGAGCCGCGCCTGCGTATGCACTGGAACGGCGACACGATCGTGGACGTGAGCCGCGAGTTTCTTTCGTCGAATGGCGCCCCAAAGCACCAGACCGTGCACGTGCGCGCGGCCGAGGCATGGGCCCCCACATGGGAGGGCGAGACCGTTGCCGAGCGACTGCGCTCCGTGTTGACGGACCTCAACGTCGCCTCCAACAAGGGCCTTTCCGAGCGCTTCGATTCCACCATCGGCGCGGCAAGCGCCCTCATGCCGTTCGGCGGACGCACGCAGCTGACCCCCGCCATGGGCATGGTGGCAAAGATGCCCGTCGACGGCGAGACGACCACCGTCTCCGGCATGGCGTGGGGCTACAACCCCTTCCTCGCGAGCGCGGACCAGTATCGCGGTGCGTATCTTGCCGTCGTGGAGTCCGTGGCGCGACTCGTCGCATGTGGCTTGCGCCATCGCGACGCCTACCTCACCTTCCAAGAATACTTCGAGCGCCTGCGCGACGTGCCCGAGCGCTGGGGCAAGCCCTGCGCGTCGGTGCTCGGCGCGCTCATGGCCCAGCTCGACCTTGGCATCGGCTCCATCGGCGGCAAGGACTCCATGAGCGGCAGCTTCGAGGACCTCGACGTGCCGCCCACGCTCGTGAGCTTCGCCACGGCCGTCGGTTCGCTCGAGCGCGTCATGTCGCCCGAGTTCAAGCAGGCGGGTTCCAAGGTCGTGCTCGTCGCGCCTCGCTACCAGGAAGACGGCATCACGCCCGAGCCCGCGTCGTTGCTCGCCGCGCTCGACTTCGTAGAGAGGACCATCGACTACGAAGATGCGCTGGCCGTCTCGACGGCAGGGTATGGCTGCCTGGCTGAGGCCGTCTTTAAGATGTGCGTGGGCAACCAGCTCGGCGCCAACCTCTGGGGCCTCGACGCGGAGCGTCTCTTTGCACCGGCGTACGGCAGCTTCCTCGTGGAGGTGAGCGACTGCACCTACGTGCCGCGCGAGGTCGTCGGCTGCGAGGTACGCCATGTCGGCACCGTCACCGAGGCATACGAGCTCACGGTTGCGGGCGAGACTATCGACCTCGCGGCTGAGCAAGAGGCTTGGGAGAACCGCCTCGAGCCCGTCTTTGCCTATCGCGGCGCGGGCGACACGGTGACGCAGGTCTCGTGGTGCTCGACCGAGCCACGCCCGCGCAAGGCGCCCAAGCTCGGCCTTGCCAAGCCCCGCGTCGTTATTCCCGTCTTTCCCGGCACGAACTGCGAGTACGACACGGCCCGCGCGTTCCGGCGTGCCGGAGCCGAGGCAACGACGCTCGTCATCAACAACCTCTCGGCCGCGTCGGTGGCAGAGAGCTGCGCCGAGCTCGTTCGTCGCATAGACGAGTCGCAGATTCTCATGCTGCCTGGCGGATTCTCGGGCGGAGACGAGCCTGACGGGTCGGCCAAATTCATCACGGCCTTCTTCCGCGCGCCGCAGGTCACCGAGGCCGTCCGTAGGCTGCTCAACGAGCGCGACGGTCTGATTCTCGGCATCTGCAACGGCTTCCAGGCACTCGTGAAGCTCGGCCTCGTGCCATACGGCGACATCGTGCCCATGACGGACGAGTGTCCCACGCTCACGTTCAACACCCTGGGTCGTCACCAGAGTCGTCTCGTACGCACGCGCGTTGCGAGCGACCTCTCGCCATGGCTCAGCAAGTGCGAAGTCGGCGACATGCACAACATCGCGATCAGCCACGGAGAGGGACGTTTCGTGGCGAGCGACGAGCTCCTGGCGCAGCTCGTGGCGAGCGGGCAGATCGCGACACAGTACGTGGACGAAACGGGCACGCCGTCGATGGACCTCGCCGTGAATCCGAACGGTTCGGCGCTTGCCATCGAGGGCATCACCAGTCCCGACGGACGCGTCCTCGGCAAGATGGGCCACAGCGAGCGCGCCGCGCGAGGGCTGTACCAGAACGTTCCCGGCAATGCGTTCCAGCCGCTCTTTGAGGGGGGCGTGGCCTACTTCGCGTAAGGCATTACAGGCACCACACCCCGGCCCGCAGCGGACTCTTGTGCAACAGAGCCTGCTGCGGGCTTCGGCTTGCGGGCCAGGCGCGGCGAAGTGCGGACTCCGCGCCGCAAGCCCAAGGCCGCAGGGTCAGCGCGTAGGGCGGCCCGTCTGCCGCTTGTGCGGGCGATGATTGCGTTTGCGCTTCGAAGCGTTTCCGAGCATTCTTTCTTTCTGGCTCGTTGATGCCGCCTTCCTGTTGCAATTGCGGCAGAGGCACATCGCATTCTCTCTCGTGCGTTCCTTCCGATTGTCAATTCTTCGAAGGGTGGCGCCGTTGAGCGTGAGCCTGCGCCCGCAAATCTTGCACCTGCGCCCTTGCGAATCGAGCGTGCTTTGCTTGATGGCCCTATACGCGACGATGCTGTCTTCCGTCGCCTTATAGAGCTCTCGCATATCGTCGAGGATGTCTTTGCTCGCATGCATGCGGCTGATGCTCTGCTTTGTGGGTAGGGCAGAATCCTTGTCGAAGTTGCACCATTGGTGCACGACAAAGATGTTGCCCGCGCTCTCGATCAGGCTCTGCGTCCGCTTGCTGGGGACCCACTTGTATATGGCCCTCGGAATGAAGTGGTCGGGGGACCATTTGCTCTCGTCGTTGCTCAACGGCCTTCCGCATATGATGCAGATGCCTTTCGTGCGGGCAAATGCCGCGCGTTGTTTCCCAATAGACGCCTTCATGTTGGCCCATCCTTTGAGCAAATCTTTCATCCACGTCAGAGTATGTCACAATGCGGGGCGCATCGCATCGGTATCAGGATGACGCAGTTATGCAACGCGCTGCTCGATGGCATCTGATGCCGCTGGGCTCGTAGGGGCTGCGTTACTAGTCGGCTCGTGCAGGCAACGCAGCTAGATGACGATGCCGTCGCAGTGGTCAATCTCGTGCTGGATGGCCTGGGCCACGTGTCCGCGTCTCTTTGCCGAGTGCGGACGCATCTCGGCGTCCTCGTATTCCACCACGATGTTTCGGTAGCGCGTGGTGGGGCGAACGCCGTCCAAGGAAAGACAGCCCTCTTCGGTCTGGTACTCCCCCGAGCGCTGGACGATGCGCGGGTTGAGCATGGCGAGAGTGCTGCCGTCGTCGTCAACGACGGCGATGATGCGCTTGCGCTGGCCGATCATGTTTGCCGCCATGCCCACGCAGGTCGCCCGATGGGCCTCAAGCGTCTCCACAAGATCTTGGAGCACGGTAAGGTCGGCCTCGGTCGCCGCTTCGCTCGGCCTGGCCAAGAAGAACCGCTGCCTCATGATCGGACGTATCATCGCTGCCTCCTGACGCGCGTTGGTTGCGGGGACATCATAGCACGGCACGGCCATTGTTTCGGCTCGTTCGCTTTTTGGGCGACGCACGCTAGGTCGGCTAAGCTGTACGAGCACGTTAGAATCCACGCCGAGAGGAGCGAACATGGGTTACAGGGCGGCATCACTCGCGATGCATCGCAGGCTGCGGGGAAAGATCGAGGTGGCCGTTCGCGCCGACGTGAGCAGCACCGACGCACTGAGTCTGGCATACACGCCAGGTGTCGCCGAGCCATGCCTCGCCATCCAGCAAGACCCAAGCCAGAGCTTCGAGCTCACCCGGCGCTGGAACACCGTCGCCGTTGTCACCGACGGCACCGCCGTGCTCGGCCTGGGTGACATCGGGCCCGAGGCGGGCATGCCCGTCATGGAGGGCAAGTGCGTGCTCTTCAAGGCGTTCGGCGGCGTGGATGCCGTGCCGCTCTGCGTGCGAAGCCATGACGTGGACGAAGTCGTCCGTACGGTGGAGCTGCTCGCCGGAAGCTTTGGCGGCATCAACCTCGAAGACATCAGCGCCCCGCGCTGCTTCGAAATCGAACGACGGCTCAAAGAGCGCTGCGACATTCCCGTCTTTCATGATGACCAGCACGGCACCGCCTCTGTCGTCCTCGCCGGCCTCATCAACGCACTCGAACTGGTCAACAAGGACATTCGTGACGTGCGCATCGTCACTTCTGGTGCAGGCGCGGCTGGCATCGCAATCATCCGGCTGCTCATGGCCATGGGGCTCTCGGATGTCATCATGTGCGACCGCCAAGGAGCCATCTATGAGGGTCGCGCGGGACTGAACCCCGTAAAAGAAGAGATGGCTCGTGTCACCAACCGCGAACGGCGAGCGGGAACGCTGGCCGATGTCGTGCGCGGGGCGGATGTCTTCATCGGCGTGTCGGCGCCGGGCCTGCTCACGGGAGAGATGGTGCGGTCCATGGCCAAGGACCCGATTGTCTTTGCCTGTGCGAACCCGACGCCCGAAATCGACCCCGACGAGGCACGCGCTGCCGGCGCGGCGGTCGTCAGCACCGGGCGATCCGACTATCCCAACCAGGTTAACAACGTGCTGTGCTTCCCGGGCATCTTTCGCGGGGCGCTCGACGTGCGCGCAAGCGACATCAACGATGACATGAAAGTCGCTGCCGCCCACGCCATCGCGAGTCTCGTGAGTGCCCGCGAGCTTTCGCCTGACTACATCCTTCCACAGCCCTTCGACCCGCGCATACGCGACATCGTCGCCCAAGCCGTGATGGATGCCGCCCGCGAAAGCGGCGTCGCGCGGGCGTGACGGCGCGGGGGGACAGGGGGGGACAGTCCCCTCGGTCTCCAGGGGACTGTCCCCCCTGTCCCCTGTCAAAAGCCGCAGACAAGGAAGGATGCCATGAAGGGAGTCGCATACGGCATCGGCGTAGGTCCCGGAGACCCCGAACTGATGACCCTCAAGGCGGTGCGCATCATACGTGCGTGCGATGTCGTGGCGGTACCCGGCGACAATCCGCAGCATTCGCGAGCCTATCGGATTGCCGTCGCCGCTGTGCCCGAGTTGTCGCGCAAGAAACTCGTGCCTCTTTCGGCACCCATGACGAGAAACCGTGCGCAGGTGGAAGCGAGCGCACACAAGAATGCGCGGCTCTTGAAGGAGTATCTTGATGTGGGGGCAAACGTCGCCTGTCTCACGCTGGGCGATCCCACACTCTACAGCACGTTCACCTACCTGCGACGCGCGCTCGAGGCGGATGGCTATCGAGCCGAGTATGTGAGCGGCGTGCCATCGTTCTGCGCGGCGGCCGCTCGTCTGGGCGTGTCGCTGGCGGAGGGCGACGAGGTGTTACGCGTCGTTCCCGGTGATCCGGAGACGAAGGACTCGCCGCTCACCGGAACGCACGTGATCCTGAAGGGCGGCATGCGTGCCCGCGAAATTGCGGAGCTTCTTATCCGCGATGGACACGAGGTGTATGCGGTCGAGAATTGCGGAATGGATGATGAGCGCGTCTATCGCGGGTTGGACGAGATTCCCGACCGTCTAGGCTACCTGTCGCTGCTCATCGCCCGATAGCGCAAAGAGACGCGCGCTCGCTGGTCGATTGCGTCTGGTACGGCACGTTTCGTCCAAGAACGCGCTTCGTGCGGGAGCTTCGGCTGGGATTGCACTTCGTGCGAGGTCGTCGGCTGGAATCGCACTTCGTACGGGACCGTCGGCTGGGATTGCGTTTCGTACGTGGGCTATCGGCTGGATATGCGTTTGGTGCGGCACTTTCCGTCCAAGAATGCGCTTCGTGCGGAGGTTTCGGCTGTGATTTGCTTTCGTGCGGGCTGCCAGCACGCACGAAACGAAAATCCGACCGAGAGGCACGCACGAAACGCAAATCCGACCAAATCAGTCGCACGAAACGCGAATCCGACCGAAACACCAAAGCGCGTGGTGTCCAAGACCAGAAGATCGTGGGAACGGTCGTTGAAGCAGCGGGGAGGAAGGGACGGAAAATACCAACCGGCAGGTTCGGAGCTGGCGTTCGTCCCGGCGACTCGCGCCCTCTTGTACCGCTTTTTGGGGAGCTACTGCGTCGCCAACAGCACGCTCGCGGAACACGACGCGATCTACCGTATCCGACTAGGTCGGTACTCAATCTGTGCGCGACCGAACTCGGCACGCAGGCAGCGCTCGTAAGTACCTGGCACCGGAGCGGCGCTCTCACGTCCCACGATGGTGCCCTCCACGATGCCGTCCACCAGGTCAATCATGTCATAGAGCAGACCCATCCCCAACGGATTGCGCCCGCCTGGAAGCGTGGTCTGGAACTGTTGCGAATAATGACCGCCGTAGAAGCGCATGCGCCCGCCTCGCTCGACCAACCAGCGCCCAAGCTCGATGAGGCTCTCGCGATACGTCGTCAGGGGAAGGGCACTCACCACCTGCATCCACACGCCGATACCACTGCCGATGGCGTCGCCGCAAAAGAGCTGGTCATAGCCACGATCGTAGAAAACCACGCTGCCAGGGGTATGTCCCGGCACTTCGCAGACCTCAAGCGTGCGCCCGCCCAGATCAATGACGGAGCCGGTGCGGATGTCTGTGGACGCGCGCAGGATGTCACCCCTGCCCGCACACATCTGTTCAAACATCACTGCGCCCATCTCGAACTCGCGGTGACTCATATAAATCTCGTCGAACTCGCCTGCATGGTAGACGTGGTCGGGATGTGCATGAGTCACGAGTAGCATAGGGGGCTTCTTTGTGAGTTTGCGCACCACCGGCATGATGCGCTTGCCCTCCGAGATCCCGGTGTCGATGACCGCTGCACGCTCGCTCCCCTCCAGCACGTAGAAGCTCGACGCTCCGGCATCTAGGACGTGATAGGTTTTCTCATCGATGGCCTGAATGGAGAAGTTGCTCATGGACCTATCCTTTCTGACTATCAACACTCGCCCGAGCATACCATTGAGCAATCCAATCATGCTCGATGACAAGCAGGCTCAAGGGTGGATACTCTCACGTCATGGTAGCGCATCATTGCACGACGATATCAGCCAAACAGAGCTCTCCTCTTTCTAAGTGCGCAAGCCTACGATACTCAACCGCAGCTGCAACAATCTTTCCCGCATCGTCCCAATAACTTCGAAGAAACTCGCCAGTGCCCTCGCAGGAAAAAATGGGATGACACTCGCGGATTTGGGCGAGGTCATTACTTGCCAGCATTGGCAACGGCCTCCTTCAATAGAGCGCGCAGAGCTTTGACGTCGGTGTATCTCGGCGCCGTACCACCGACGTAGTTAGAGATGAAGACCTCGCTCTTCTTGTTCTCGATTCTTCTGACCCTCTTCGAGTACTTGACCACCCTTGTTAGGCGCGCCTCGGAGTCGCGCGATAGGAAGTAAACGTTATCCTTCCTATGAACATAGTCAAGAATCTCGGGATAGTGCGTGGCAAGAACTAGAGTGGCTCCGCGGGGATTGGTCTCGTCAGATTGGAAAAGATCTATGAGCACTCCGACCAGCTGCTTGTTCAAGTGATTCTCGATCTCGTCGACGAGCAGGTATCCTCCGCTCGTCAGGACGCCCACGGCACTCCGGACGAGCCGCAGACCCTTAATCGTGCCAGACGAGAGATACATATCCAGAAGCTCGGTCGTAGTGCGCGCGACAAGTCCCGACCCAAACATGAGCACGCATGATTTTTCGTCGTCGAGTAGTTCCAGGCTATTGATACCCGGATCGAAAACCCGCAGCGTCTCCCGCGCGCCGAGGAAATCGATATCCAGATTGTCGTGGTCGTCCACCGATGAATGGAACGAACAAAGCGTGTTTCGCGCGGACACCGATGTTGCAATGCTCACGTTGTGGCTCAGGAAGATTCTTTCCGAACCCGTCATCTCACTGCACCTCAAGCAGACCTTGCTTCCCCGCATCAGCGCTTCTGCATCGGAGAGGAGTGACTTATTTGGTATCCTTGCCCCCGTCCATCGATACAGCGTCTCATCGTCGAATCCGATGGCGTCAATCCAATGGCCATAGCTATGTGCTGGTGAGGTGTCCATTCTTATCGTAGAAGCCAGCGTATAGATAGCGCCCTCATGTTCGAAAACCAAACGTAGGTCAATCCCCGTACGAAGCTGGAAAAGGATTTGCCTACAGGTCGCGGCAATCGAGAGTGGCTTGCCGTCAAGCACATTTATCGAAAATTCAAGCATGCCCAAGACCGTTGTTTTGCCCGTCGCGTTAATGCCGGCAATTGCTATTACATTATTTGTATAAACTGGCTTATTCAGACAGTATGCGGAACCGTCGTTGGCGGGAACCTTTTCCTCCGCAAAGAGGTCGAAGTCCGCTGTTCCGTCTACAAACATCTGTAGATGTTCGTAATGTACGTGCAGCAATCTCATAAGCAGATATTATTTCTTTTGACCATAAGATATGCAAATTCTGCAAATGGCCAACTCGTATGCCGCTCCCCACGTCGGCACACGCGCAGGCGCGGACGGCACCGCTACGTGCTACATTGTAAGGACACGGCTCAGCAAACTGAGGACACACGATGGGCAGCGTCGCGCTCGTCGGGTCTTCGGGCTGCGGCAAGTCCACGCTTGCCGCGCGCGACGCGGGCATCCACGAGGACATCCTGAAGATGCCCGGCGGCTACCAGCGCGCTCGATGCCCAGACCGAGGCCCATGTGATGCAGCATATCCGCGACCGTGGCATCACCTGCATCGTGGTGGCGCACCGGCTTTCCACCATACGCGACTGCGACGAGATCATCGTGCTTGACGCAGGCCATGTGGTAGAGCGCGGCACGCACGACGAACTCATGGACACAGATGGCCTGTACGCAACGCTCGTCGCGTTCGAATGAGGAGGTGAGGGCAGCGCGTGGACACGTGACGGCTACTTCTTCTTGCGCTTCCAGAACACGACACCCACCGCAGCAACGATTGCGGCAACGATGACGGCGATGAGCGTGCCGTTCGTATTGTCCGCGGACTGCTCCGAAGCCTCCGTAGCTTTAGCCGAATCGGCATCCTCGGCATCGCTCTTGGCGGTGTCCGTCTTCTTGGTGTCCTTCTTCGTGGTTTCCTTCTTGGCGTCCACCGTCACCTGCTTCCCCTTGGCGTCGGTGAAGCTGACGGTAGTGCCCTTGACCTCGACTTCGTCGCCGGCCTCGTTGCGTATGGTCACGCTCCCGTCCAAGCTGGTCTCCATAACGTACGATTGGCTGTCGTCGAGCACGCTCGTGTCACCAGAGGGGGCCACGAGCACGAGATGAGCATTGTCATCCACTGTCACGACCGACCCGTCGGTTAACTTGATGCCCGGAGTGGTGCTATCGGTGGCCTGCGAGGAATCGCCCCCCTGCGAGGAGCTTGGTTTCTGAGAGGAGCCAGACGTCTGAGAGGAGCTTGAATCCTGCTTGTCGTCATCCGGGACGCCGTCTTGTGACAACTCGGTCTCCATGTTCACCGGTTCGCCGGTCAATTCATCGATGATGATGCCGTCCTGGCTCTGGTTGCCGCCACTCCCAGCATCGCCGTCCTGCGTGGCCGGCTGCGACGAGCCGCTCGATTGCGACGAGTCGCCAGATTGCGTCGATTCGCCAGACGAAGTCGGCGCGTCGACCGAATCGTCACCATGATCGAGCTCAACAGGCACGAAGCCACCGGTCATCTCGGTCTCGTTCTCCATAGCGTATGCCCACGAACCGGAGCACATGAGGCTCGCAGCCATGAACAGTGCCACAAACGTACGCTTATCTGCCAACATTTTCATATACTCCCTCTGTCTGGAAACGCGGCCCATCCCCGCAACGGTCAACGTGGGAACAACTCACGCTCAAGTCTCTTGCACGCATTCGCGTTTCTTGCAGCGCTTCCTCGTAACGAATCCGCCTCTACTCCGCGAATTATGCCTTCTCTGTCTGACTATCTGTTTATAGTAGTAGCATGGCATCATGGCATGTTTCCTTTTGCCTTGCACTTCTCAAATCCGCCCGAGGAAGGCTGCCACGACCTCACGGTACTCATCCGGAGCCACGAGGACGGACTCTGCGTGGTCGGCTCCAGCCACGTAATGAAGCTCGCGGACACCCGCCGTCCGATCGTACAACTCCTGCGCGCTTTGCGGTGGGACCGTAGTGTCCGCGTCTCCTTGTACGAAGAGAATCGGGACGGCATTGCCATCCAGCACATCGATCGGCCGCATGTCGTCCAACGAGTACCCATAGAGGACACGGATGCCGACGTCAGCAAGGTTCACCAAGAATCCCGGCGCGTGCACCGTACTGAGCCTTTGCCGCAAGGCGCTCTCGACGTCGGCAAAGGCGCAATCCGAGACGACGAAGTCGACCTCAGGATCGTGCGCCAGTGCCGCAATCGTCGTCGAGGCACCGAGGGACTCACCATGGAGCCCTAGCTGGCCAAGCTCCGGATAGCGCTCTCGCGTGTCCTTGACCAGTTCTACGAGGTCTTTGCCCTCAAGAATCCCATAGGTGCAGAACGTAGGCTCGTCCTCACCGTGCCCACGCATGTCGTAGATGATGCAGTTGTAGCCCAGCTCCATATACATGGGCACATACTTGAGCGAACCGATGTGGTTGTCCGTGTTTCCGTGCGTAAGGATGACGTAGCGATCCGTCGGGTTCGGGTTTGCGAGCAGCTCGACGTGCAGCTCGTAATCATCGAAGCTGGTCACGAGATAGTCCGTCTTGTCCAAATCCGTGTAAAAGCTCGTGTCGTAGCGCGCCGATTGCCACTCCCAGGCCTCCTCCAAGGTGGGTCGCTTTCCGTTCATCACGAAGTGCGCTAGTACCAGCGAAGTCACGCAGGTCAGTAGCGCCAGAACCGCCACTACCACAACCATCATGTTCAAGCCCTTACTGCCCTTCTGTGCCATCTTGCCTATCCCAGCCACCGTTCCCTCCTTGCCGCCGCTAACGCTGTCATCGCTAACGCACGGTTCCACGAGGCAGACCATCTTGAGTGTCGAGCCATCCTCCCTAATGCGCGAAGTACGCCTCCGCGGACCGATTGTAGCGGTAGAGCGCCATCATGGCGTGCTGCAGTGCCTCGCGCTGCGCGCTGCCCGCCGCGTCCGTGGAGAGCGCCCAGCGGGCGTAGCCGAGCGGG
>ONMP01000191.1 GCA_900318935.1 uncultured Actinomycetes bacterium | reverse complement strand
TTTGCGCGTATCCCTGTGCGTGGCGCACGGTGGAAATCACCATTAATGGCTCTGGCGCTGATGCGACCTATGGCTTTGACATTGACACTAACCATATCGAACACGTGGACGGTATCGATGACCTTCAGGCCCACGCTTACGAAAAGACTGGCTTCACGGAGCAAAACATCGAACCGGTGCTTGACTACTTGATTCGCCAGCAGATGTATGACATAAAGAGCTTTAGCGACGAGTCCTATGGATCGGGGACGTCGGGCTTCCTGTGCAAGACACTCGATCTTCATCTCGAGCCAGGCGACACCTTGGGCAAATATGTCACCTCACAACTCGCCAATCAGGCGCAGAGCATTGACGTCTCGGAGAGTCTGACCGCATTTGGCATGGAAATCAACATATCGGCCAAATTCGAACGGTACGACGAACAAAGCGACATCCTGTACGTGCGCGCAACGTTGAGCGCGGATGGAGACACAGAATCGGGTACGTTCGCCATCGATTTGTCGAGCCTCCCACAGGCAATCGACGATATCGTGGCGCGATTTGACGAAGACATCGAGCGCACGGGCGATTCTGGTGTGTACACTCCATCCGCCCTGCAAGCCGATTTGAACAAACTCGCGACCACCATCGTTTTGGGTGCAACCAAAGACCCGCTTGACCCGAGTGATTCCAACTCATCTGTCCTGGGCATCTTGAACGAGGCATACCAAGCCAACATGCATGGTGACGAGCAATCCTTTGTGTGGAAGGGCCTCGGCATTGGCACGGCAGACGAACTACAGTCCAAGCGCGCAAGCTGGCAGGCGTTACTCCTGAGTGATACATTCGCTACCAAGGCTACTGACGAGATATGGGATGCTGCAAAGAACATCGATAGCAGACTCTATCCCACGATAGCGTCAATTCTTGAAGGCACGCGGCTGTCGTCTACAGAAGACGGCATGATATCGTACACAAAGGATCCCGAGTGCGAAGAGGGCTTACTCAGCGCTCTTGCTTACATGGACCCCGTGAACACTGTCTATGATTTGCTCGTCTTGACTTCGATTCTGCCCGTGAATCCCATTCCGACGGGATTCGTGCAGACAAACGTGAGCCAGCCTCTCGTAAACATGCATGTCTCCTTTACTACCGACTCAAACATCCCGGATGACACGAGGTGGAGATTCCATAGCGTGCTCTTTGATGCCAACGGCGGTCAGGTAAGCCCGACATCTGACCTCACCGTAGAGAACGGGTTGCTGGGACGTAGGTCCATAGGGCTGGAACTCCCCATACCTACGCGCGAGGACTACGTCTTTGAGGGATGGTTTACGTCCGCGGAGGGTGGCGACGCCGTCACAACAGACGCCGACTTTTCGAACATTGACCGTATATACGCACACTGGAGCTTCGCCGGCACCTACACATGCGTGGAAGGCGATGGGGCCGAATGGACCTTGGGAAGCTCCGAGCCGCTTGAGTTCACGTTTAGGCGCAGCGTTGAGGACGAGACAACACTATCGCATTTCACGGGCATCCTCGTCGATGGGCAGGCAGTTAGCGACCAGGACTTTGAGGTACGTCCCGAAAGCGGGGTATGGGGTCTCAAACCAACGTATCTGCAGACGCTTTCCGAGGGTGAGCACTCTCTGACTGCTCAGTTCGACGACGCCGACGATGTGACCGTGACGTTTGTCGTGGCGCAACGTCAGAGCGAGGAAACGGGCACGGATCCAGACCCGAGCGATGACGCCGGTGAGGACAACGACAAGCCGGGTGACGATACCGGTGAGGATGATGGCGGCGATAAGCCGAGTTCCGGCACCGATGAAGATGGCAGCGACAAGCCGGGTGACGAGACAGATAGTGGCAGCAACGGCAACGGCGGTGGCAGCGGCACAGATAGCGGAAACGGCTCTCCTGCTGGTTCGGGCGCAAATGCCAACGGCACGGCAACGAGGAGCGTCAACAATGTGGTGAGCACGACGGGCGGTACGACCACAATCCCTAGCACAAGCTCGACCACGACCACGAGCCGTGCGGCAACTGCACGTACCGCCGATGCGTCGCTATCACCAGCGCTGCTCTTCATCGCCGCAGCTGCATCTTTGTCCTTGGCTGCTTTGCGCAAGCGCTAGCACACGGGGAGCTGCGATGTCGAATTGAATAGGTGTGTCCACACACTCCCAGGGATGCGTTTCGCGAATCACTCGGTCTAGGCAAAATAGCGCCTGCAATCATTGCACTGTTTCCATATACCATCCGTGCCACAATTCCTGATATTCTTACTCCCACATTTGGGGCACTTCGATTTGTCAATAGTCCAGAAGTTACCGCCGCCCGCTACGACATCCATCTCCTCGTCCGTCAGGTCAATCCCGTTGTCCCTGGCGTAGGCCAGCATCTCCTCAGGGGTCTGGAGCGCCTTGGCCTCCTCCAACTGCTCGGGGGTCATGTCTCCTTGGTCCTCATTGCCCTTCCTCCTTGTTCGGCCTAAACCCACCGTGCGCCACATCATTTGACAACATGAAGCAGGTCGGGGACTTACTCCACGGTGTGCCGCCCGCCATTCTGAGAACGTGTTTTGTGAATCTATTGCGTCCCTAACGCGTGCGGGCTCGCACTACGAGCACTACGCCGATGGCGATAACGGCGAGGACCATCACCCCAAGGACTATGCCAACGATGAGATGGAACGGTACGATCCCGCCGCTCATCTCGGAAGCCTCCATCTCGCTCACCTTCGACTGTCCGCTTGCGGCATCGCTCGCTGCGACTTCACTGGTCACTGACGACGCGGCTAGCGCATCGGCAGAGGCGCGTTCGAACACTTGCGCGCCACAACGCGTGCAGGATCCCTTGCGCACGACTTGTCCGCTCGCATCGGGCTCCCCGTCCGCGCTCCACTCCCCTACCTCGTGGACAGTCGGGGTCCAGTTGCAGGGATACGTATACCCGCAGTTGGCGCAGGTACGCTGCGTGCGCCCACGGTCGGTGCAGGTGCCAGCGATGACCTCCTCGGTCCACTGGGGATTCTCGCAGGTATGGGGTAGCAGGTCCCGGTCGTACTCGAAGCGCTCGTCAGGCGTGAAGTCGCTTGTGTTGCCCTCTCTGGTGGTGATGGCATCCATGCTCATGTTTTCGCCAATCTCCGGCTCGCAGTAGGCACGGCGGTCTTCGTTGTCCTCAAAGAAGGTGATGAATCCCTGCACGCGGTTGTTTGCAACGATGCCTGCGTGATTCGCGCTCTCGTCATAGACGATGTACATGCCGACCATGCCACCGTTGTGTACGTAGCCGTGGTCGGAGTCGTATCCGCGCAGTATGATGGTGTTGCCCAGGAGGTCGGCGTACCCCACGCCGTATGCGCCGCCCATGAACTGCTCGTCCTTCTGATAGGCGTCGAGGTCGCGGCATACGAGCGTCGTGTCGGCCACGCAGTCGGCGATGCGCCCGCGCCCGAAGCCCACGATTCCGCCCACGCCGAAACTCGCGCCGCTTGTGGCAAGCGATACCTCGCCACCGACGGTGCATCCCTCGATCACGGCGTTGTCCATGTACCCGCAAATGCCCCCCACGAATGTCGGCTCGGAGGTGCTCACGTCCACGTTCAGCCCGAGGAAGACGACGTTTTGTACGGTGGCACCCTCGAGCGTGTCGAAGAAGCCGGCGAATGAGGTGTCGTATTCCTTCATGTTGCCGTCGTAGGTGGTGCGGCGAGCCTGCCCTGTGCTCGTTACGCTCGCGTTGAGAATGGCATGTCCGTCGCCTAGGAGCGTGCCGTGGAACTCGATGGGCTGCCATGCGATGCCTGTGAGGTCAACGTCGCACATAAGCCGGTAGCTGCCATATGGGTCGCTCGCCATGGCGAGGAGGCCTTCGGCGTCGAAGACTGGAGTGGCCTCTTGTGTGGCGGCGCCTTGAGGAGTGACCTGCTCGCTTGTGGTAGTCTGGGAGCTTGATCCTTGGGATGCATTTGTCTGAGACTCGTTCGAATCACTTATGGCCTCTGAGGCTGGTGAGGTTTCGGTAGCGAACGATATGCTCGGGGCTGACATCACTGCAGCAAGGCAGACCGTTACGGTCAGCATAATCAGCTTACATGCGTGCTTCATAGTAACCTCCTCCTTTAAGGATGCATTCCCTTCGGTCACAGATTATCATACCGAAGAGAATCTCTTGGCCGCATACGTGCTTTGTGCTCACCATCGAGGCTACTTACCGAACTGAGGTTAAATAGTCTTAGTGCGTTCAGATTGACTGGGTATAGGATTAGTACGTATAGGATTAGTGCGTATAGGCCTTGTGCGCTTGCCTGTTTTCTTTTGCTCGGATGACCAAATGCCGAAGCTGCCGCCCGCTATGGCATCCATCTCCTCGTCCGTCAGGTCTATCCCGTTGTCCCTGGCGTAGGCAAGCATCTCCTCGGGGGTCTGGAGCGCCTTGGCCTCCTCCAGCTGCTCGGGGGTCATGTCCTCTGTCCTCATAAACTTGCCTCCTGTCGTAGTTGCCGTATTCAAAAACACTTTTCATAAGATAGTATATGAGCGGAACCGGGAGATTGGAAGACTGATGCCTAGCAATAACTACCGCACACATGCTTTTCTTGCGACTGTACTGGCTCTCCTAATCTTTCTGCCAGCTCTTGCCTGGGCAGAAGATTTGGAGACGCGAACCATAAAACTCGCTGTGATCTCCGACGTACACTACGTGGACCCGGACGGCGTGCCCACGTCGGAGCAGGGTATTGCAGCTTTCACCCATGCTGAGAGCGCCGAGTTGCGTCTGATGCGATAGATTGATCCCATTCTGGTAGCGGCACTCGGAGATGCCTTGGCGTCCAAGCCAGATGCCATGCTTGTGAGCGGCGACCTCATCAGCAATGGCGAATTCGTCAATGCCCAGAGATTCGCTACGCGCCTCAAGGAGGCTAAGGGGCAGCTGAGCGAAGGCGCAGGCATCTACGTAGTGAATGGCAACCACGACATGAACATGTCGTATGCGGCAAAGTTCACGGATGCGGGCGTCGAAG
Source organism: uncultured Actinomycetes bacterium (assembly GCA_900318935.1). Classification (GTDB taxonomy): domain Bacteria; phylum Actinomycetota; class Coriobacteriia; order Coriobacteriales; family Atopobiaceae; genus RUG440. Next base: position 645 of record ONMP01000191.1, on the reverse strand, counting down.
CCGCGCAGCGCATCGAACAAGCGGATTTCAGGTCGCTCTTTGATGGCTTGGGCTACAACGGTGGGGAGGGATTCAGCTACTTCGCTGATGCGGCACCGGAGGCCGCAGAGGCAAATGGCGAGGTTCGCAACAGCGGCGGACTCTCATACTCCACGCACATCGCGGAAGGCATCACGCTTATCTCCTTAGACACAGCCATGTATGCAAACGACGAGCAGGCTCAGTTTAACCAAGCTCAGCGAACGGCTGGCTCGGTGAGTTCCGAGCTTCTTGCGTGGGCGGCACAACAGGCCAGGAACGCCAAGGCAAATGGTGACTTGGTGCTGGTGATGACGCATCACGCCATGCTCCCCCACTACTCCGAACGCAACGAAACCTCCGATTCCTACATGAGACAGATGGTTATCACCAACTGGCAGGAGGTTGCGGACACACTCGCCGACGCTGGCGTCACCGCATACCTTACGGGACACACTCACTCAGATGACATTGTCAAGTACGTCACGCCCAGCGGTAATACAATATACGATATAAACACCGCTGGTCTTTGCGCGTATCCCTGTGCGTGGCGCACGGTGGAAATCACCATTAATGGCTCTGGCGCTGATGCGACCTATGGCTTTGACATTGACACTAACCATATCG
>ONMP01000093.1 GCA_900318935.1 uncultured Actinomycetes bacterium | reverse complement strand
GAGGCCATGTGCGGCAAGGCCGAGGCAAATGACCCGTTCGAGTTCCTGCTGCGTCTGAAGACATCCCCGCTCGTGCGCTACTGAGCTTCTGGAATTCGCCACCCATTTGCCATAGTTTGTCAGTTGATAGCAGGCAACACAGCCAATAGCCCGGAAGGAAAAAGCGCATGATTGAACTCAGCCATGTTTCGAAAACGTACGGTGGAAAAGACACAAAAGCCGTCGACGACCTCACCTGGACGGTCGAGGACGGGAAAATCACCGGCTTCTTCGGCCCCAACGGCGCGGGCAAGTCCACGACGCTCAAGATGATCTGCGGCGTCTACTCCGTGGACGAGGGCGACATCAAGATCAACGGTCACGACATCGTCACCGACGCCTTGGAGGCAAAACGCCAGTTCGGCTACGTGCCCGACGACCCCGACCGCGTCCTGCGCTTGACGGGCATCGAGTACCTCACCTTCATGGCCGACGTCTACGACACGCCCGCCGAGCGGCGTGCGCCTTTCATCGAGGAGTATGGCAAGCGCTTTGAAATCTACGAAGCCCTCGGCTCACGCATCTCAGAGTACTCCCACGGCATGCGGCAAAAGGTCCACGTCATGGGCGCCCTCATTCACGAGCCGAGCGTGTGGATCCTGGACGAGCCGATGCTGGGCCTCGACCCAAAGGGTGCCTACGAACTCAAGGAGATGATGCGAGAGCATGCGGCTCGCGGCAACTCGGTCCTCTTTTCCACTCACGTGCTCGAGACGGCGGACCAACTGTGCGACGCCGTGTGCATCATCGCCCACGGCCACAAGCTCTTTGACGGCACGCTCGACGAGCTCAAGGCGGCGCATCCCGCGACCTCACTCGAGCAGATCTTCTTGGAGATGACGGCTGATGAATAGCATCCTGCTCCTCACCCGTCTGCAGATTGAGCAATCGCTCGGCGGCGTTCGCGCGGCCATCGAGAAGAGGACCGGTGCGAACGGCGCCATGGCAGGCGCAGCCCTCATCGCCCTTATGCTGCTGGGCGGCGTCGGGTGGCTAGGATACTCAGCATTTGACGTCGTGGGCAAAATCGGCCTCGCAAAGACGCTCTACAACGTCCTCTTTATAGCCTGCGGCATGCTCACGTTCACGTTCTCGCTGCCGACGGTCCTGGGCTCGTTCTTTGGCTCGTCCGACATCAATGACCTGCTACCACTGCCCGTGTCGCCCTTTGCGATCGTACTTTCCAAGGCACTCGGCATACTGACGACCTCTTACCTGTGGACGTTCCTTACCATCGCCGGACCCCTAGCTGGCTGGGGCATCGCCGCCGGAGCGAGCTACCGCTACTGGGTCGTATACGTGTTGGCCGTCATATTTGCGCCGCTCATGCCGACCGCCTACGCCGGCACGCTGTCCATCCTCGTCGCCACGGTTTTTCGGCGCATACGTCGCAAGGACGCCATCACCACCCTCACCACGGTCATGACGCTGGGCGTCTCGATTGGCATGTATTTCGTTTCCAACAGCATGCGCCTATCTGAAGGTGTCGCGAATGCGCTGGGCAGCATGAGCGAGAGTGTTGGCAGCGTGGTCATGGCGTTTCCCGCCTACGGCTTTGCCGTCTATGCCTTCGTGCATCCCGACCCTCTGGGCACGTGGTTGTTTGTCCTGCTCTCGCTGCTGTCGTTCGGCATTTTTGTGCTCGTGTCACGCTTGCTGTACCTGCGCATCGTGACCTCGCTCTCCTCAAGCGGCGGCAAAGCCGAGACGTACAGTAGCGAAGCCGCACAAGGTCAGACGCCCGTCTTTAAGGCATTGTTGACCACCGAGGTCCGCAAGATCGTGCGCAACTCTTCGGTGCTGATCAACTACGTGGTGTATCCGCTCATCATCTCGCCAGTGATGTTTGGCGTTATGCTCTTCAACGACTCCATCAAGGAGCTGCTGGAAAAACTGAGCACCTTTGGTGACGTCACCACCAATTTCGCGGGATTTGTGCTGCTTTCCTTCATGGCATTCGCGGCGCTCTGCGCCTGCAGCAACAAGATTCCTGCGACAGGCGTCTCGCGCGAGGGCTCGAACTGGACGCACATGAAGTTCATTCCCGTGCCCCTCTCCACGCAGATCCTCGCGAAGGTCCTGCCCGGCTTTGTCATCAACGCCCTCATCGCGGTGGTGATCGTAGGCGGTGCCGGCTACCTGTTCGTCACGAGATTGGGCATCGAAGCCCTGGTCATCATCAGCGGCGTCGTGCTCATGATAGGCGCGGCTTGGCTCATGGCCTGCGTTGGCGCTTGGGCCGAGAGTCGCAATCCCAACGTGGAGTGGGGCAACGACGGCGATGTCAATGTGAAGACACTCAGAGGTGGAGGCGCCGAGCTATATGCCCTGCTCGCGGGACTCGTGTACTCAGCGCTGCCGCTTCTGGTGACTCCTTTGGTCAATTTGGACCCTATGGTGTTCATGCCCATCTTGGCGATCGTCGGTGATGCTGTGGCTGTAGTCTTGGGGCGCACGCTCCTCGCCGTAGCCGTGCGCAACATCGAATCGTTCGAATAATCGTTAGCAGCGAAAAGAAAGGAACTACAATGAAGAACTTTTACATCGAGAACTTCGCCCTGCGCCTGGTCTTTTGCATCGTGGGCATGTTTGCGCTGTGGAACCTCGGCTCTTTCGTAGGGGCCACCTTCCTCCGCCACGAACCGTTCACGTTCGGCGCCTCCAACGTCATCATCCCCATCGTCACCGGCGTCGCCGAGGCCTTTGTCTGGAAGCCCAAGGAGTAGGGGAAAACGTGACGTACGCGAAAGACAGACGTGGGGTACTCTGGGCTTGGTTGCTAGCGCTTGTTCTGGCAATCGGCCTGACAGCCTGCGGCGGCGAGACGAGCGAGGTCACATCGGGTGAGGCGACCGAGCAGAGCGATAGCGCTGCCGAGGATGGCGACGCTTCGGAGCAGGGCGATAGCGCGGACGGCAACGGCGACGCGGATGCCGAGGGCGACGGCGAGGACGTGCAGCCCAAGGCGGCGAGGGGTGGCTCGCCGTGGGTGAACAGCAGCGAGGGAGGCAACCTTCCGGTAGAGCAGCCCGAGCTCAGGGACGACCTGTACCTGAACACCAACTACGACTACACGGCCGACCACCAACTCATCGGCGGAAGTCCGCTCATCGATGCGTCAGCAGAAATCCGGGAGTCAGTGACAAAGCTCATCGAGGACACGTCCAAGACCAGCCCGGAGCTCGAACAACTGCGCATCTTTTACAATCAGCTGGCCGACTCGGACGCCCGCGCCCAGACAGGCATCTCCGAGGTGCAGCCCTACCACGATCGCATCATGGCCGTGACATCTATCGACGGGCTCAACGCGCTGCTTGCCTCTGACGACTTCCCCTTCGTACCCGTGATAGACGCATTCGTCAGCACGGGTGACATGCGTGGCAACAACATCGTAGGCATCCTGCCCAAGTTCGTCTTGTCAAACAGTGCAGGCGGTGGTGCGGAATACTACCAAGACACCGACGACGAGAGCGCAAAGCTCATGCAGCAGATTATGCTGACCCCAGAGAAGCTCAAGGCCCGCAGCGCGTTCATCATGTTTGGTGCGAACAAGGAAGGGGCCGACGAGGCCGTGGAGAAGTACCTTGCGTTCGAAGGCTCGTGGGGCAAATATGGCGACTACACGGGCAAGTGGACAGACAAGGAATATGGTGAGTACGGCAAGTCCAACCAAGTGCTCACGATGGAGGAGCTTCAGGAGCGCTGCCCCAACATCCCCGTCAAGGAGTTACTGGTAAAGCTCGGCAAGGACGAGTCCGAGGCCTACACGGTTTCCTCGCCCGAATGGCTGAGCGAGCTCGACAAGCTATGGACGAACGACAATCTCGACAACCTCAAGACGCTCGTCTTTCTTTCGATGATGAAGGACTGCTACCCCATCCTCGATCCGAATCTGTACAAGGACGCCTACGAGGACCAGAAACAAGAGGTGCCCGATGCCAAGACCAGCGCTTACGAGGGATGCAACACACTGGGCACCATGAGCAACGCCATTGCCAAGCTCTACGTGGATGACGTCCTCGGCGCAGAGGCAAAGAATCGGCTTACGCAGCTCACGAATGACATGACCGAATCGTATCGCGAACTCTTTCGGGATACCGCGTGGATGAGCGACGCAGCCAAGCAGCAGGCCACCGAGAAGCTCGACCACATGACCATGAACATTCTCGAACCTGACGGCGGCTACTGGGACTACGCCAAGCTTGAACTCACCCCCACCGACAAGGGCGGCACACCGCTCTCCAACCTCTTGGCGATCAAGAAGTTCCGCAGCGACCGAGACAAGGAGCTCATCGGCCAGCCGGCGAAGGGCATCGGCCCTTGGGGCATGATTCGCGCCACCGAGATGAACTGCTTCTATGACCCGATTACCAACTCCATCAACATCCTGCCCGGCTACGTGACGAGCGCCGTCTACTCTGACAGCATGAGCGAGCAGGAGCTTCTTGCGGGCATCGGTGCGGTCATCGGCCACGAGGTGAGCCATGGGTTCGACTACCTGGGCAGCCAATATGATGCGTACGGTACGCCGCACTCCGTCTTTTCCGGTGAGGACGCCAAGGCTTTTGTCGAGCGGCGCCAGAGGCTCATCGACTACTTCGACACCATTCAGGTCTCGGATGGCGTATACGTGAACGGCACGAACAAGAGCGTCGAGGGGGCGGCTGACCTCTGCGGCGTGCAGGCGATTCTGGCTCGTGCGGAGAAGATCGACGGCCTCGATTACGCAAAGTTCTTCCAGGACTACGCGCGCCTGTGGTGTCAGGTATATCCCCCCGGAACCACCCTCGCCCTCGCGACAGACTCGCATCCGCTCAGCTATCTGCGCACGAACGTGAACGTCCAAATGTTTGACGAGTTCTACGACGCGTATGGTGTGAAGGATGGCGACGGCATGTACCTCGCGCCTGAGAGTCGCGTCGTGATGTGGGGAGCTGACGCGTAGGCTTGCGTTACCGCTTTGCGCTATTGGGCCGGGGCGGAATGGCTGTGGGAACTATCCGCGCCGTTTCGCCCGGCTTTTATTATTTTGGGCTGGACTCGAACGCGCGCGGTCAGCGGGGTGGCGTTGCGTCGGGCTCGGGCTGGGGTCTGGCCAGTGCGCGGTCAGCGGACGGCCTTGCGCCGGGGTCGGTCAGCGGACGGCCCAGGCGCGGGCGACGTCGCCGGCTATGCGCCATGGAAGAGGACGCAGCTCGCGGTCCGCGATGCGAATTTGTTCGCGAATAGCGATGCCTTGCGGACAGTGACGTTCGCACTTCCCACAACCGACGCATTGGCGGGCGAAAGCGCGCTCGCGTCGCAGCGAAACGGTCTGCCAGTATTCGCTGCGACCCGCGTTTTTGCCCTCGGTGTACATGTGGTTGTAGCAGCGGAAAAGAGCCGGGATGTCCACACCCTTGGGGCACGGCATGCAATAACCGCACCCCGTGCAGCCCACGCGCATGGCTGCGTTAATGGCGGCCTTGACCTCCTCAAGGGTCGCGAAGTCAGCCTCAGTGAAGTCGCCCGCCTGGGCCTCGCTCGCCACGCGGCAGTTTTCCTCAACCATTTCGATCGAATTCATGCCACTGAGCACGCAGGTGACCTCGGGCTGGTCCCACAGCCAGCGCAGACCCCACTCGGCCGGACTCCAATCGCGCCCACTCGCAGCGATCGCCTCACGGGCACGGGGCGGCAGGTCCACAAGCTTGCCACCGCGCAGCGGCTCCATGATAATCACCGGAATGCCGCGCTCGACTGCGGCCTGAAGGCCACGACGGCCAGCCTGCGTATGCTCGTCCAGGTAGTTGTACTGAATCTGGCAAAAGTCCCAGTCATAGGCTTCGAGCACCTCGAGGAAGAGCTCGGTACTGCCATGGAAAGAGAAGCCGATGTTGCGAATCGCACCCGCAGCCTTCCGGGAAGCAATCCACTCCTCGATGCCGAAGTCGCAGAGGTTGTGCCACTGCCTCACGTCGGTAACCATGTGCATGAGGTAATAGTCCACGTAATCGGTACGCAGGCGACGCAGTTCCTCTTCAAAGAAACGATCGATGGCGGAAGCCTTGCGCACGAGGTACTGCGGGAGTTTCGTCGCGATGCGCACGTCTTCGCGGCAGGCGTTGCGCTCGAACACCTGACCTAGCACCTCTTCGCTACCCTGATAGAGATAGGCCGTGTCGAAGTAGTTGACGCCGAGCTCTTTGGCGTGCATCAACTCGGCCTCGGCTTTGTTGTAGTCGATGACCGCACCTGCGCGCGAGAAGCGCATGCATCCGTAACCAAGAGCAGATATCTGGTTGCCTGACCGGTCGTTGCGATATTGCATGGGATGCCTCCTGCGTGAGCGGCGCGATTGTTGCGAAGAGTGTACCATGGGAGATGCGCACATCGACCTGAGGAGGAACGCATGATTTGTCCGTATTGTTCGGCAGAGCTTCCCGACGACGCACAGTACTGCAGCGAGTGCGGGGGCGATGTCACGGTCACGCAGACGCAGCTGGCAAAGACCTCGCACGCCGACGCGCATACCAACATCACGCGCGTGAGCGGTGAGATCGAGAAGCAGCGCAACGCGAAGCTCGGCGTGGCGGTAGTCGTCGGGGTGTCGGCCGTCGCCGTTATCTTGGCGATCATTGGGCTTGCGCTGTTATTCTAGGCAATCCTACAAGTAGGGCAAAACCAGGAGCGACTGTCCGCGGCGGGACAAAGTCCTCCGCGACAACTGTCCGCGGGACAAACGCCTCCGGGGAAACTGTCCTGACGCACTGTGTTATAACTTTGGTAAGGAGTTTCGCGAGGAGGTAGACCATGGCGCTGTTTGAACGCAAGAGATCAGTGAGGGCGCTTGACCCCGCGTCGATCGACGTCATCTGCAGGGAGCTCGATTCGGTGCTCGCAGTGGCCGCGAGCTACGACAAACTCATGGCCAATGACGGCTCGATCATTATCAGCTTGGAAGGGCGCATCCGCGGCGACCTGCTTGCGTTCGTTCTTTATCTCGCCGGCGTGACGAGGGGCGTCGACCCGCGCGAAATCGCCGTGGTCAACCGCATCTTTGACATCAATCTCGACCATGCGGACTTCAAGATCTTTCACGACGACGTGAGCGACCATCTCTTTGAGAAGGCCATTCCGCCCTCGATTCTGATGCTCATGGAGCTAGGCAGCACGCTACAGCGCGAGATGCACTCTACCGGCGATGACATGGACACGAACCTCGCGGCGGCATTTAGCGTGGACCTCATCAACCTCTATGCCCTCGTGGGCAGCGCGTTCATCAGCGCGGACGGAAAGATTTCCGAGCGCGAGTCGGCTGACCTCATCCGCTACCTGTACCTAATGAGCCATGCCGCTTTTGGCGACAACACCGACCTCCCGTCAGGCCCAGCGCAACAGACGCTCGCCGCGCACGTGCGTCTCTTTGGAAAGAAACCCAAGCTCAAGTAGCGACGTCACGCCGTGGCAGTCACGCGGCGGCTGTCGCAGAAGACCTGGTAGTCGCGCTCGTTCTGGTCGGCATAGGCGGACGCAAAGGTGGCCATCGCTTCTTCGAAGATTTCGGATTTGCCAAGGTAGGCCGCGATGGCGAAACGGTCGCCCGTACGCGCGTGGGCATGGGCAAGCGTCCAACCACATGCACTTGCGAGTCGGCATAGCGACTTGGGCTCGATAGAGTCCAAATCGATACCACCCTTACCGTCCCAGAGTTGACGCACGTAATAATCACGTACGTGACCGTTGCCGTCGGGCAGACTCGTCCAGCCAAGCAGCATATCGCTCACGGTCTGAATGGCGTGCTGCCCCTCGACCACACGCTGCCCGTGGTTGCGTTGCGGGGCCTTGCCCACATAGCGCTCGAGCACCGACGCCGTCGCCTCCTTGACCTGTAGCACCAGGGGGTCGTCCGTGTCGGCACCCTCGAGCACCACAATCCACGCGCGCGTGCCCACCGAACCGACGCCTACCACCTTGCGAGCCATATCCACCCCGCGATAGCTGCGTACGAGGGCGGCACGCTCGGGAGGCAGCGTCTTGCGATACGCGGCCAAGACCGTCGAGACCACGCGTGCCATGTCGAGGTCGGCGGGCACAGTTGCTCCCGCTGCCTGTGCCAAATCGCGCAGCGGCACGACAAAGGGCGGGTCGCTGATCACGCGCAGGTCGCCGTCTACCACCTCGGTGAGCTTGTTTACGGCGCGAAGGCTGTTTTTGCCCTTGGACTTCTTAACACTCTTGCCAGCGCGCTTGCGCTGAGATTTCGAGAGGTCACCGGCCATCTCGTCAAGAAGGTTGTCTATGTCGACATGGGCATACCACACGTCCAAGTTGCCCCTCTGCGCGAAGCCGCGCATGGCCTCGCGGTAGGCTCGCCCAGCCTCTAACGCGGCGTTGCGCCTCTGCTTGACCGAGAAGCCACGTTCGCGGCCGCAAATCTCGATGCTCGCAACAAGGCGCGCCACGTCCCACTCCCATGGACCGCGCGTCGTCTCGTCGAAGTCGTTGATGTCGAAGACGGTTCGGCGCTCCGGCGAGAGAAACAGGCCGAAGTTCGAAATGTGAGCGTCACCGCAAAGCTGTACCTCAATACCAGTGGTTGGCATGGGCGAAAGGTCGGAAGCCATGACGAGGGCCGCCCCGCGATAGAACGCAAACGGCGAAATTGCCATGCGTTCGTGGCGAATCGGCACCAGCTCGGGCACGCGCTGGACATCCTGGCTTCGAATGAGATCGGCTGCGGCAGGTCGGGTCGGCTGAGGGCACCATGCCGCAAAGACGTCGCGCGGGACAGCCTTGCGCAGCGACTTGCCGTAATCGGCACTCTCCTTCTTTGTGCGCGCCTCGCTCTTGCCGAGCAGCTGCTCTAATGCCGCCCGCCGGGCGTTGCTGAGAATACCTGTCCTCTTGCGCATGCGCATCCCCGCCTTTATTCCCTCAAGCGCATCTTGACAGAGAACTATTGTAGCGGGTTTCAGTTCTGAATGGGAGATGCTAGGCCAACGGCTGTTTACAACCCACAGGTTGACCGTTTGCCCACAGCAGGATCGAAATCAAGGCTGACCTCAGTCCCGCTGTGGGCGAGCGGTCACTTCCCACGGGTTGACTACGATCCCGCTGTGGGCAAGTGGTCATGGGCGAGCGGCCAAATCGACCAACAGTACACACGGTCATTGCACGTCCTTTTTCGTCGCAATGCGCTACACTATATGCGAGATGGAACTAATTTACGCCCCGTGACGAGGAGGCAGCCATGTCCGTACACGCCCTCGACTTTGGCACGACCCGCGCTGGTCAGCCGACGCACCTTTATCGCTTGAGGAACGCGGCGGGCATGGAGGTGGACGTGACCGATCTCGGGGCTTCGATCGTGTCGGTTCGTGTGCCAAACGCGGAAGGGGAGCTTGTGGACGTGGCGCTCGGCTTTGATGACCCAGCCCGCTACGAATCCAACACGCAGGCCATGGGTGGCATTATCGGCCGCTTCGCGAATCGCATCGCTGGCGCGACGTTCGAGCTTGACGGGCGCACGTTCGAGTTGACAGCCAACGATGGCCCCAATACGCTGCACGGCGGACGCGACATGTGGTTCGAACGCCTGTGGGATGGCGCAATGGTGGGACGCAAGGGCGACCGGCGACGCGATTCGGGAGCCGACACGGTGATACTCGGTCTCTTTTCTGCCGATGGTGACCAAGGCTTTCCGGGTGACCTCGACGTGCGCGTCACATACAAGCTGACCGACGACAACGAGCTAAAAATCACTTACGATGCACAGCCAAGCGTGCCAACCGTCGTCAGCCTCACAAACCATGCCTACTGGAACCTCAACGGCCACGACAGCGGCGAGGTCCTAGGCCACCTTTTGCATGTGGCGGCCGAGCGTTACGCACCGACGAACGCGCGGCGCATCCCCGACGGGCGTAAGGTCAATGTCGGCGGCACCCCCTTTGACTTCAGACTGCCCAAGGCGGTGGGGCGCGACCTCACTGGGCGCATCACCAACTACGATCATACGCTGCTGCTCGGGTCAAGCGGACGCGTGCGCCATGCAGCAACGCTCACTGGAGAGAAAACTGGCATCGTGATGGATGTTTTCACCGATTTGCCGTCGATACAGGTGTACACAGCTCAAGCGCTCATGCTCGAAGGGGCCAAAGGCGGAGCAGCATATCGACCGTACGGTGGCATTGCGCTCGAGACGCAGCACGTACCCGATGCGATGCACCACGATAGCTTCGAACAGCCTGTCTTTTCGCCGGATCGGCCGTTCCACAGCCGCACGACGTATCAATTCTCGCTGGTGTAGCCACATTCGCCATCATAATCGCTTAGATGGCGGCCCCAAAGGACCAAAAAACTGGCGGAAGGACCGAAATTGCTCCCCTTCCGCCTTTTTGTTTGGTCTCGGCGTATGTCGCCAAATGGCGACATAAAAATTAGTGCACCTTTGCGACTGAAAGATTTACAAATGCCCAGTTAACGGATTCTTTTCAGTTTCAAATGCGCACTGTGTAAAATAGCCAGTGTACATTTGAACCTGAAAAAAGTCTGTTATCTGGGGTTTTGTCGACTTCACA
>ONMP01000190.1 GCA_900318935.1 uncultured Actinomycetes bacterium | reverse complement strand
GTCCAGCCCCAGACAGGTGGCCTCACTCGCCAAACAGCCATCCCATAATCCCTGCATCGTGCGCAAAGAGCAAAGCTCCCCCACCATGCTGGTCACCATGGCCTTGGTCGGTGAAGTAGCTTGTGGGCTTCACATCCAAGACCAGCAGCTCGTCGATGCGCTCAGAGCTGAGCCCCGCGTCCTCGTAGCGAGCCCGGATGTCCTCGGCGGCCCGCATCGCCGGGCCAGAGCCGTAATAGTCGTCCGCCTCGCCAATAGAGAGCCTCACCGGAACCTGGGCCGCCACGAGCACGCCCTTGTCCCCATCCCACTGCGAGGACATGTGCAGTGCGCGCCGAAAGAGCTCCGGTCGCATGCCCATCACAAGGGAGACGGTCTCGCCACCGCCCGAATAGCCCGACAGGTACACGCGGGAGGGGTCAACAGCATAGGCGGTCATGAGCCACTCCGTGAGCAGAATCGCCTTGCGCGCAGAGGTCTCTTCCCAGTCGTCGAGCTGCGGGGTGGCCACGATCATTTCCGCCACGTAGTCGTTGGCGACGAAGACGAAGTCTACCACGAGGTGCGCGCCCACTCCCTGAAACCACAGTCCCTCCCAGCCAGGGCAGTGCACGTAGAGCGCAAAGGGACGCGTGCCATCGTAGGAGTCTGGGACGTGCAGACTGAAGTGGATATCACCTTCGGCAGTGTCGTGAAGCACGTTGTCCACCACAACGCCGCGGTCGACGAGCGAACCCTCCTCCAAGGTGCCAATCTCGCTCGCGCGCCGCGAGTCAACGGCTGTTTTGGCAGCGTCCTCCAACGCGAGCTCCGCAGCCTCGTCTGCGGTCCCTTCGGTATCCGTCGTCGGCGGTACGTCAGCCCCAGGGTCGCCATGATTGTTTGCGCCGCAAGCTTGAAGGGTCACGAAGCTCGCAATCGCCCCCAAACCAAGTACGGCAAACGCCCTTCGGCTCGACACACGGATCCTCCCGCCAATCATATCCTCTCCCCGTGTCAACACCACAGGCAGTTGCTACAGGCTCAGGCTCGCGTACCAACCGTCAATGTCGTCGAGTGCACCAGGCAGGTCACCCTGTGCCAGGGCGATGCCTTCGAGCATCGTGGCGCCGCCGCAAGTCTCGGCCAGCGTCTCGGGCGTGCCCGTCCAGCCCGAGCTGTAGTAGCTGCAGAAGGGCACCACGGTCTTGCCGGCCCAGTCGTGGTCTGCGACGAAGGCCTTCGTGATCTGCGGGAGGTCCATCCACCAGATGGGGTAGCCCAGAAAGACCGTCTCCACACTGTCCCAGCCGTCGACGTCGCCCTGGTAGGCGCGCAGGGTTCCCGCTCGCTGCTCGGCCAGAGCTTCGTCGGTGCAGGCATCGTAGTCCTCGGGATAGGGCTCCTCGGGAACGAGCTCCCACACGTCTGCACCCGACGCCCGGACAATGCGCTCGGCCATCGAGCGCGTGTTGCCGCTCCACGAGAAGTAGACGACCATGGACTTGCCAGTGGCGCCCGCGGTCTCGGGACCCCCCTCGGTGGAAACGTCCTCGACGACATCCGGCTCTTGCACCTCGGTCTCCTCAGGCGTCACGGTCTGGGGCTCAACTGTCTCGCTCTTGCCCCCACAGGCGACGAGGGCCAGGGAGGCAAGCCCTCCACCGGCGAGCCACAGCATCTGGCGGCGGGTAAGGGCGGTGTTCTCGAATCTCGGCATGGCGTTTCCCTTCTGATGGCTGCAAATCTCTCTGCTACCAGCATGGCACATTAGGGCTTCTTCGTACTATGCGTTTCCCTCCGTCCTGCATCCACCAGGTGCATAGCCCATGGCAGATAATCCATCCGCGACAACAGGAGCATCTCCGCATGCCGCACTGCTAGCGGTTCTCCTTCCAGAAGGCCACCGCGTCGTCGAGCCATCCCTCGGCCACGGTGCCCGTGCCCACGCCGAAACCGTGGGGCAGGCCCTGGAAGACCTCGATCTGCGCCGGCGTGCCGTTGGCCCGTATCGCCTCGATGCGGCGCTGCATGGTGCGCCAGCTGGCGATGCCGTCGCTCGTTCCCACGGCGGAGAAGGTGGGCGGCTCATAGCCCGTGACCTCGGAGAGGCCCGTGTAGTTGACCACGCACATCGCCGGGCGAGGGTATGCCGCCTCGCCGAAGGACTCGGTGCCGTACGTGCCCAGCCACGCCGCCATGCGCGCCCCAGCCGAGCCTCCCCAGAGCGAGTATCCGTCCATGGAGATGCCCAACTCGCCCGCCCGCCCGTGCAGCACGGCGATGGCACGGGCGAGGTCCTCGCAGGCGATCTGGGAGCTAGGTCTGTAGATGAGCGCGAAGGCGTTGTAGCCACGGCGGGAGAGCTCAAGGCAGTGCGGGAAGCTGTCCTGCATGGCACCCACGTACGCGAAGCCGCCGCCCGCGTTCACGATTGCGGTCGGTGCGCCCGGCTCGCCCGGGAAGAAGAAGAGCCCCGTGTCGGCCTTCCACGGGTCTGCGGCCTTCTCCGTGTCGGAGTAGATGTCAATGAACACGGTCTCCCCCGCCGAGGCGCGGCGGTGCACGTCATTCACCACGTCGACCGTCGCCTGCGGGTTAAGCGCCATGTACCAGGTGAGCTGCAGGTCGCCCAGCGTACTGCCGTACGCGTAACCTCGATCTACGGGGAAGAGCAGCCGCCCCCACTCTCCCAGCACGGGGTCGGCGGTCACGTCCGCTATGCGGGTGTAGCGCGTCACGTCCACAAGCTCCTCACTTTCAGGCGCAGCCTCTTCGGTGGTTGCATCCTGCTGCACCTCCGGCTCAAGCGCCGCTCTCTTCTCTGCATCCTTCTCGACCGTCCCTATGGGCGTGGTAGCTCCGCAGCCCGGCGTCAGGGCCAGGTACAGGGCCACCAGCACAGAAAGGGGGGCGAGTCTCTTGGGGCTGTCCATCTAAAGGGTTGCTGGTTTCCTCAGGGCCTACACGCGGCGGGCGAGCGCGGTGGCCTCGGCGGCGTTGCTCGCCATGCCCTCGTAGCGCATGTTGTAGAGGCCGGCGAAGCGCTTCATGGTCCACTCGGCGGTGTCGAGCTGCTCCTTGGTGGGGGCGCTGCCCTGCAGGATGAAGAAGAGGCGCCTGCCGTCGAGCTGGCCCTCCATGGTGCCGTAGCAGCGGTCGATGAGGTTGCGGAGCATGCCCGAGAACGAGTGCCAGTACACCGGCGAGCCAAAGACGATGGTGTCGGCGGCGCGCATGGCGTCGGCCACCTCGTCAAAGCGGTCGTCGGCGAAGTCCTGGCCGTAGTCGTAGACCTTGGTGACGCCCAACTCGATGGTGTCATAAGACTTCCCCGCAAGCAGCTGGGCGGCGAGGCGGGCGGTAGTACCATGGGGGTTGGGACTGGCGTTGACGAATAGGATGGACATGGGCGACTCCTCTCTAAGGCTGTTGACCCACATATCTTCGCACGAAACGGCGACCCCGCACCTTGCGCTCTCGTCAACTCAGCATGTCTGATGAGCATACCGGCGCGATTGTCAACCATACTCCGTACAGCCGAGACGCGTGAAGCCCAGTGCGTGCCAGAGAAACCTTCACTTCTATCTTGTCGATCACGACATCGATAGGTGCCTCCGCCTTACCAGCCGTATGGCCGGCGGTCATTGGATGGGCCAATAGCCACTGAGGGTATGCCCCAAGTTAGCCACTGGCCCGAAATCATGTTGACACTGCGCCAAGAGAGCAGCTTGCTTTAGTCCTCGATCACGTAGGCCTTCATGAACATCTCACCCAGACCAGGACGCTCTGGGTCATGGCCCACACCGGTGTCCATGGCACGAATTGACCCCATCTCGTCTGCGGTGAGCTCAAAGTCAAAGATGTCGAGGTTGGAGGCTATGCGCGCGGGATTGGTGGACTTGGGCAGGGCGACGACGCCCTCCTGGAATTCCCAGCGTAGGATGATCTGGCCCACGTTTTTGCCATGGGCATCCGCGATACCCGCAAGCTTCCCGGCTCAAAGAACAAGGGTCGCATATTGGAGAATCTCGGCGCGGCCGACGTGGAACTGAGCGCCGCCGAGCTCGCCGAGCTCGACGCGGCGCTTTGCTCACACGAGGTGTTCGGGCACCGGGGTTTCGTCGAGCACGCCGGGCAGCGGTTCCTCGTGAGTAAGAGCAACCGCTAGAGCTTGGGCGGGGCACCTCTGGAGGCGTCTGAACTTCCCCCACTATTGTTGGCAGGTTGATATTGGGCGGCAAGCGGTTGGTCTGAGTAAGCCTCCTCGTCTTCCACTTGTGGCATCCCCGTCTGGTGAAAAGCCGCTCTGCCTGCTGCTCTCTTACGAATCGGAATAGCGCGCACCATGCGGGTTGGCCGAAGCGTCATCGCCCTTGAAGAAGGTTCGCTTTAGTGTCTCCGGCATGGCGTCGAACATCATGCGCACGGCCTCCTCCGCAGGGGTTTTGTCGTCCTGCAGCAGCCACTCGCGCGTCATGCCCAGCGTTCCGTAGCAGTAAAGGCGTATGGCATACGCCGTCCGCGCGTCCGGCGCCTCGCCACGCAACTCCTCATATATGGCCGTGTAGCGCCTCACGAAGTACTCCAGCATGTGCAACCACATTGGCGACTGCGACCGCTCGAAATACGTGGTGTGGCATCGCGTTCCCTGAGATCGACGTTGCCGTGGCAGGCGTTCCATGGATTTGACGTTGGTGTGGCTCTCGTTCTCGGAGATTGACGTTGGTGTGGTTTTTTGCCTCCTGATCGACGTTGGCGTGGCGATTCTTACCACGCAAACGCAAAACCGGGGGAAACCGGCCACGCGGACGCAAAACCCAAGGAACGCGACACGTGGACGCCAGCTACGTCGGCGGCCCGGGAATGCCGAAAGTACGGCCTCCGCCCACGGTAGGTGGGTGGCAGGTTCCCCGCACGCAGCTGCGCCACATCCTTGCTGGCCACTGAGAGGCGTCCATAGAATGAGTAGATCATGCCGTCGGCAGCAGCGTCGGCGCTCACCGCATCAAGCCCATCGGGCACATACGTCGAATCATACAGTGCCGGCGAGGTGGTATCGTCCCAGTCGAGCAGCATCTGTCCCGCGGCAATGTCGCCGGCCGAGTAGCTCATCACCGCGATGGCATCCGCATGTCGCGGCAAGCGACGTGTCGGGCGTCATGTGCTGCGTCGCAACGTTCCAGTCGAGGTCGTTGATGCGCGCGACCTCGGCTGCGCTGGGCACATACGTGGTCACGTTACTGCTTCTAGAAACGAACAACTCTTCCTCCGACAGGTCTTCGCCTGGCTCACTTCTGCTAGCTGATACCGTTTGCTCATCACTTGACTCCTGCGCTGCCTGCGCTTTAGTCACATCCACATGGCCGGCAGCAGTCGCGCCACACCCCCTAACACGGGGTCGTTGACCACGTCTGTCACACGGGCATGCGAGCTGTAACCATGCATGGTCACCTTCTGCGCCGAATCTACTAGGAGAGAAAACGGAACTGGTAGTTCTCCGGCAGGATGTGCGTGTACACGAAGCTGATGAGCTTCCAGCTTCCGTCTGCCTGGCGATGGTAGGTCTCGGTGGCCACGAAGGGGTTGACGGCCTCGTTTCCGCCCACCAGCGCCGTGAGCTCCAGCTGGCGCAGGATTATGCTGATCTCGTCGTCGATCACCCGCACGTCGACGTGCTTGTCGTCGCGGCGCACGGTGACGATGTGCCTCTGCGCGATGGCCTCCTCCTCGGCGCCGCGGTC
>ONMP01000188.1:1499-7270 GCA_900318935.1 uncultured Actinomycetes bacterium | reverse complement strand
CACGTTGCCACCGTCGAAGAAGCTTCGCTTACCACCACCGTTCCGATGATACGCCTGCGCAACGGGCAGATTGGCGATGATCCCGAACTCAACCTGCTCGGGTTTACGGATGGCAAGCTGACGCAGATCTACCTCCACGACGAGGAGGGCAATGCCAGGATCATCAGGGCGAGCGACCTCAAGACGGAAATGGAGTTCGTCCCGGCGCTGTATGTTTCCGGATTCGTCAGCTTGGTGCTACCTGCCAGCCAAAGCTCGTTCAAGGTCGCACCTGGCAACATCAATAACATCAATCTCGTCATAACCGACGTGAGCAACATCCCTGACATTGCGGACGTCGACGGCGACGGAGATGCCTTTGGCTTCAAATACACGGTGTCCGACATCTATGGCTCCAAGGTTGATATAACCAAGCAGGTGACCAACCCGTTGGGCCAGTTGATTGACATTCGGCTGGCCGAGGTGCAGCCGGCGACGTATACGGGCAAGGAGCTTAAACCGGTTGTGACCTACAACGGGAGGACGCTGGTGGAAGGCGTCGACTACGTCTTGGAGAACGACTCCGGCAGGCCTTTCGTCGAGCCAGGCGAGTATGACATCACTATTTGGGGCATCGGGGATTACGTGGAATTCCAGCTTGCAACCTTCGTCATCAACCCGGCCGACAAGTCCGAGCCGACCGACCCCTACAAGATCGAGACACGCGAAGGTGCCCCGGTGATTGACGCGAAGAACATGGCCGACGTCGCGAATGCCACTTTGACGAAGGAGGAGCTCGATGCGGGGTATGCGCTGCTGCTCGTGTCGTCGCCGCTCGCCGAGGAAGAGGTTCCCGAGGCAGACAAGGTAGTCTTGTCTGCCAAGAGCGATGAGATTGGTGCTGCGGTGGGAACTTGGTTCGACATATCGCTGTATAAGGTGAGAGGCGAGGAACGAGTCAAGCTGTCCGAGGTGCCAGCACCCATCCAGATGACGGTTCAGGTGCCCGAATCGCTGCGGAAGGACGGTCGCACGTTCTACTTGCTGCACTGCCACGACGGTGAGGCGGCAGTCGTCGCCGAAGGCGCGGGACCCGAGCTCTCGTGGGAAGGAGACAAGTTCTCGACTTATGCGATTGGCTACAAGGACGCCGAGGAGTTGGGCGTCGAGCCAGATTCGAGCACCCCAGAGCCGAGCGCAGACACGCCCGCATCGCCCGATGCGTCCGGCACGCCCGGGTCATCCGAATCGTCCGGTACGTCCGGATCGTCCGGCGCGTCCGGGTCGTCCAGTACGACTGTCGCTCCCGCGTCAACAAAAGAAGTGACGGTTGCCAGGACTCCCAACACAGGTGACCCGCTCATACCTGCGAGCATCGCATGCGCAGCAGCCTTCTTCGGCGCAGCAGCAGCGTTCCTGCTCGCTTTCCGCAAAGCGTGAGTTGCTGCACGGTGGTTTCGGTTGGCGTAGAGGCTATTTGGCGGGAAAGCGCGGCCAAACGGTCTAGAGCACGACCCTTCGTATCTGACGGCCTAGCTGCCTGCATGACCGGGATGGAACGGGCATTCCGGTCCCATGCACACGCTGTTCTGAGGGAAGGATGTGCGAAACGCCGGTCTCGTGCACTGCCGGAGACAAGGCAGATGGGCCACTACTCCCTCGAGCCCGATTCCATGGATGAGCTCTCCGGGCTCTTCGCGTCGCTCGCCGCCAAGTCCACACGCGAAGGGGCCGAACGCTGACCACGCAGCCTGCCCACGTTGTAGGTCAGGGCGATGCCACCGAAGCCACCGCCAACGGTGGGAGAATCGTCGGGACATATGTCTTCTGCCAACAGGTCAAGCGGGTACAGCTCGAACTTCGTCCCCGGCGTGTCGAAGAAGCACACGCGGGGGCTTTCCTCGACGCAGTCCGTCTTGAAGCCCAGCCCGTCACGGTAGAAGGCGACAGAACGCCCCATATTGCGTTGTGCGTAATTGGGCAGACTGCGCCAACCGGACATCCACATGACCGCGCGTTCTCCAAGGCTCTGCAACCAGTACCCCATCACAAGAAACTCGTAAGTGAGCACGAGGCCGAAGAATGAGCAGCCAAAGAGGCTTGTTAAGGTATCGTCAGGGAGCTATATTGCGGTAGCCGTTTGCCCCGCACGCCTCGCGTTTCTTCTCGACGCCGCGCCTCCAGGACTCGATGTAGCCCGCGCGTCAGAACGCATCTGCTACGAATGCCAACCGTACACAACCAACACGTCAGGAAACGCCTTCCTGATGGCTCGTCACGTACGCAGGGAGGTCATCGCACCGGACTTTGCTTAGATCCTCGATGGTGACCTCATCCTGTCCTGCCAGACGGTTGGCCTGGTTTGTCAACGCCTCCTCGAATAGGTTCCTGACCGCCCGCCCGTTCGCGAAGTCTGTGGGCTTGTGGTCCACCAACCAGTGCAGGTATGCGTGCGTGCACGTTGCTGCCTGTTCGTCGAGTGCCAGCCCGTAGGGCTTGCAGAACACTTCGAGAATCGCGTAGAGCTCGTCTTCGGAGTAGTCCTCGAACGTGATGCTCTTGTTGAAGCGCGATCTCAGACCAGGGTTTGAAGAGAGGAACGTGTCCATCGGCTCGGGGTATCCCGCGACAATCACGACGAGATTCTCGCGATGGTCTTCCATCGCCTTGAGTATGGTGTCAATTGCTTCTTGGCCGAAGTCGGATTCGCCCTTCGCCAGGGTGTAAGCCTCGTCCACAAACAGGATTCCACCCATGGCCTCGTCTATCTTCTCCTTGGTTTTGAGCGCAGTCTGGCCGACGTAGCCGGCGACAAGACCCGCACGGTCAACCTCGACGAGCTGTCCTGTCTCCAGGACACCGAGCCGTTGGTATATCTTTGACAGTAGACGGGCTACGGTCGTCTTGCCCGTGCCAGGATTACCGAGAAAGACGAGGTGCTTCGATACGTTCGGTACCCGCAAGCCTTGCGATGCGCGAATCTGGTTGATCCTCATCAGGTTGATCAGGGAATTGACCTCGTGCTTGACACCCGATAGGCCAATCAGGCCGTTCAGCTCCTCGAGCAGTTCCTCGAGGGTCTTCTGTGGCTCGGCTTCGTCGATGTCCGTTGATGATGCATCCGCATCGTGGCCTTCAGGTTCGGCAGCGACTCCTCCGTCTTTCCGTGCTCGCGAAGGCGCGGAGTCAGCGACCGTGGGCTGCACGTCAGAGACCTCGGGCTCGTACTCGGTCACGAATGCTCTCAGAGACTGGAGGTATTGGCGATAGCGGGTGGAGTCTACCTGCCGCTTGTCAGGACCGCTAGACAAGTAGTACCTTCCAAGCTCGTAGAAGAAGGAGATGTAAAGGTCGGCTACCTTGATTTCATGGTCTCCCATCACCTTGCGGTCGAAGTCGCAGACGATGACAAGTGCTTCCGGCACGTCGTGCGGCCTACAGCTGCGTCCGAGACGGGATATCGGATACGCGCCTCCCTGGCAGAGGAGGTCGAAGAGGCCATAGCGCTTGTCAGCCCCGTCCGTAGATACATGGTTGACGAAGGCGTAGACATCCCTGGCGAGCAACTCCCGAAGTGACTCCGCACCATGTTTCATGCGAGTCCCATCTATCTGGTCGCAAGCCGTGACGAGCACGTCATAGGCGTGCTTCACGTTCGCGCTCGTTGCACGGCCCCTCATGCCAGCTCCACCCGCTGAAGCGCGTCCTCAAAGGCCTCATCAGCTTCCTCCGCGTCATCGGCGGCCTCGCGATAGGCGTTCCGTATGGTGCTGACGACATCCTTCTTGGAGAGCTCCCGATAGCGCCGCAGGGCTCCTTTGGTCCCGAACGCGACGATAAGGGTCTGGTTGTCCTCGACCTCCGTTCTGGCGTCGACGACCTGCATGAACATACTGATGAACAGCAAGTCCGCGTCCCAAGTGCGAAGGCCTAGCTCCAAGACGCCGTAGTCTTGTAGCTTCTCGATGAACCACTTTTCGCACATGGTCTCATAGACACCCATCCAGTTGTCATGCGATGTGTGCCAAGGATTCGCGTGCCCATGCAACTGGGGGTTATTGAAGTAGTAGAGCTCGTCGAAATAGCAGAGCGAAGCGGTGAACATGCCCATCAGCGAGAATAGCGTTACTATGAGCGTTCCCTGGTCGTTCGACACGTCAGCCTTGAGCGTGTTGATGAGGAGCGCAATCATGCGGTGTTCGCTGTCGACGAGCCTACGCATGTCTCGCTCTGAGTAGGGCTGCTGTCGCTTCATGCAATCGAGCATGTCGTTGTGGTCGGCGAGTACCTCGTCGAGCTTGAACTGGCGGTCGATGTCGAAGCTTTTCCTCACGGTCTCGTCGAGTTGTGACAAGTGCTGGTTAATCTCGGAGCTTATCTGCTGCATCTTCTCATACATGATGACAAAGCCCGCGCACGTCGCGCAGAGGTTCACCGCACTGAGCGCGATATTCGCATAGCCGAGGCCCGAAAGGATCTGCGTGCTGTTCAGAAGGGAGTCCAAGCTGCGACTGTTGTCCTGAAGCATTTTGACGGCCTGTTCGGCTAGTTCCTTCTGCTTAGTTTGCGGGTCATCCAAGATGATGTTGAAGTACCGCTCGATCCTCTTGTTGTGGTCGCGCGTTATGACTTCGACAACATTGTTGTCATTGAGGAAACGCTGAAGCTGGGACAGGTGGGTAACTTCTACTTTAGTGCTCATATTCATCGTCCTCTTCGGTATCGCCAGCGATAAACAGTACGGAAAAAAGCACAATCATAGCGATAACTATGGTACAAGTTCCCGTTTCATAGGTCTCATTCGTGTCGAATAGCTTCGACCCTTGAAAAAGAAAGAAACCTCGGGCTTCTTCCGAGCGCATTGCTTCGATAATCGCGACGGGATCGAGTGCGCCGCGGAAGTAGTCGAAGTCATCTATTGGCTTCATGTCGTTCTCGATTATGGACTCATAGAGGCAGAACATAATCCTAGAGTAGTCGATGACATCATCGATTGTCTTGTTCCGAGAAGACCTCATCTCAGCGAATCGATCATAGTACTTCCTCGCTCGGGGAACGACGTTCGGCTGCGAGGCCCTCGTGACCCTTGGCTCCACAATCGTGTTCAATCCATCCATGTAGGCAGAGATACAGTCATCAAATGTCTTTAACGTCTTCATGCCGACCATCTTGAAATAGTCGCTCAGCTTCTCAGAGAGAACTGTCGCGTCTACGTCGTCGTTCTCGACAAACGAAAACACTATGTACATGTCGGACAGCATACTCTTCAGGTATTCTAACGACACATCGTCCATGCCATAGACCGTCTCGGTTAAGAACTCGTTGTAATGCATGGCATCCCTTTCCTTGATATCGATATCGTGGCGTTTCGCACCCGTCCACTTATATAGCGAAGAATGAGCGCGCGAAGTCTTACGCTTAGCTATCATTTCATATTCGTTCGTAGATTTGTCAGTCACTCGATAAACATTGACTGAGCCAAGCTTCTTGTACGCCTCTTTTCTTAGGTCGCGCTACGCACGTGCTATGCCGCCCTACCCCCTATTGCCCAACTCGTCTCCTTTTGCATTGTACATGGTATACGATGCTAACAATTCCGCATGTTCCTGATACCAACCACGTAAGTGACGGACATGTGCACGATTCAAAATCAATGACAAGGTGCCGAGCACAAGTGCGTCCATATCGTGCCGCAGTTCAACAGGAGCCTAATTGCATGAGCGAGCTGGAGGCAAGCGTTAAGGGCAAGAGGTTGCCCTCCTGCTCGATGCCGACCGTCCTCTGTACGAGGA
>ONMP01000188.1:0-1489 GCA_900318935.1 uncultured Actinomycetes bacterium | reverse complement strand
GGATGGGACCCGAGCGCGTGAATGCTCATTCAATCACGTTTCGCACTGGTTGACAAGCTAAACGCGGGATTCAGGTTCCCGGGATCGGTGTCTTAGGCCTTGGGTATATAGTGGGCATGACAAAACGGACCAGAAGCGTATAAACTCCTGACCTCGGAGGATTTTGGCTGGGTGGACCGGATTCGAGGCCGGCCCCTTCTTTGGCACTCCCCAAGAAAAGCCCTCACACGATGAGCGGGAGGAAGAGCTGCGCTAGTCCCAAGAACAAGAGGAATCCCAAGACGTCAGTCGCCGTTGTCACAAAGATGCTGCTCGACACTGTGAGGTCCTGATGGCATGCTTTAAGGACAATCGGCACGAGGCGTACAAATGAGTTTGTCCGACACATCTCATCAAAAATGACCGAGACGCTCAGGCCGTAGCTATGTGTCTGGCAGCTCTCTCTGCCTCCTCGTCCAGGCGCTCGGAAAGCCACACGTTGATAAGCGCCTCGCTGCTCACGCCGATACGCGATGCCGCGCGCTCAATCGCGCGCGCCATCACTATTGGAAGGCTTAGCGTAATCTGTGTCGCGCTGCGTTCCTGGTTCGGCATGCGCGCGGTGGACATGTCCATGTATGCGGTGATGTCCTCGCCCTCGTCGAACCTTCGCTTGAGCTCATCATTACTAATGCTTGGCATATACCTCAACCTCCTTCTTGGTTGATTTTCTGACCGATATGATTCGTATTGAGTATTCCCCGCGATAAGTGATGATCGCAGTGTAGAACCCACGCGGAAGACGAGCGATCGCCGCCCATCGCTCCTCCGGATGAGAGTACAGGTGAACCTCCTTGAGATATGGATCATCCCACATCTTGCGGGCATCCTCGAACGAGATACCGTGCTTCTTCGCGTTAACCTTGCTCTTATTTGGGTCCCAATCGAACTCCCATTCATCTTGCATGCGCTGCTCCTACCTCACGCTACGTCGTTGTGGATCAGACCAGGCGTATTCGGCTCCGCATCAGACGCGCCTCTCCATTCCATGGCACGCTCCATGTCATGCGTGGCAGCAATAAGTCTACGGTCGAACAGTCGAGGATGCGGGCACAATTCACGAGCCGCACGATGCTGAGATTGGTTGTCCCATGCTCCCGTGTTCTGTAGGTAGCAATCTTCTCGCGCAGAGCGTCAGCCATTTGCTGCTGAGTTATTCCGCGTAGTTTACGAATTGATTTGAGCTTGTTTTCCATGGTCTCCCTCCCGTAATCAGATTCTATGTTCGAAGTAGCACTAGTGCAACTCAGATTTACACTCTTACTTCCGCAGTGAGATGTGTAAGCACTGCTCGCTATGAGGCGGGGCCAAATGCCCCTTGTCTGCACCAGCTCAAACGACTTGCAGACGCGCTTGGCTGCTCGCTTGACGTTTTGCGCGGAGTCGTACCTCTGGTGGTCGCCAAAACAACCACCACGAGCAACATGCCGGAGAGCGGCTTCCCGAGTTC
>ONMP01000322.1 GCA_900318935.1 uncultured Actinomycetes bacterium | reverse complement strand
AAGTGAGCTACGTAGGGCGCACGGATTGGGGCGATATGCTCCCCTACATCGCTGCCGGCGACATCGTGACGGAAGGTCATTTGATGCTTGAGGTCCTCTCCGTAGGCGACCGATTCTACGCATCCCTGCTCCAAGAGGTCGGCGACGAGAAGTACAAGGATGCCTTCGTAAAGGTTCTCGAGGAGGAGGGCATCGTATACAGCGTAAGCGAGGCAATAGATAGGCGCATACCGGGCTTTGAGCTTCCTAAATAGACGCACGTGACAAGGATATTGAAATGGCAGTCAAGCTGACACCGAAGGGACTTTCTCTCAACTCGCGAAAGGTCAAAATCCCAAACGGCAAACGCAACGTAAAGGCTTTGGTCCTTACCCCCCTCGACCCAAAGCCCAACGCCGCCGGTGTGTTATACATCCATGGCGGAGGTCACGTCACCGGCATGAAAGAGATGGTGTACATGTCCCGCGCGGTGGACATGGTAGAGCGCTACGGAGCCGTCGTCATCGCACCAGGATACCGACTTGCGTGGACCGCCCCCTATCCGGAGGGCCTCACTGATTGCTATGCGACGTTGCTTTGGATGCGCGACCATGCCGAGGAGCTCGGAATCAACCCCTCCCAGCTTATGGTGAGCGGCGAGAGTGCCGGCGGCGGGCTGGCCATCGCCACGTGCCTTTTGGCGCGAGACAGAAACGAAGTAAACATCGCCTATCAGATGCCGCTTTATCCCATGATCGATAATCTCGACACAGACAGCTCACGGGACAATCGCAACAAGGTGTGGAACACGAGGAAAAACCACCTTGCATGGAAACTGTACCTACGCAAGAACGCAAAGTCCAAGAACGTCTCTCCATATGCCGCACCAGCACGCGAAACGAATTACGCGGGACTTCCTCCCGCGTACTCCTTCGTCTGCACTGGCGATCCGTTCTACAATGAGACAATCTCGTACTTCGATGCCCTTCGCGATGCGGGCGTCCATGCAGAGATCGATGTGTACGAGGGTTTCTATCACGCGTTCGACCTCTTTGAGGACGATGCTCCGGAAACCAAGCTCGCCATTGAGCGCTGCAACCAACATTTTGAGTGGGCGCTCGAGAATTGCTTTGCCGACCAACCAATCCCAAGCGACAATAGCAGTAGCACTATTTAAAGGCATCTCCCTTAGGAAGGAAGCAACATGCTTAGCTTCATCGACCCAGTTATGTATGCGTCGACGCCTGACAACCCAAACACCATGGGCATGGCGATTACGCTTACCGAGCCCGTTGACGGCCAGCTACTAGCCGAGGCCATCGAGGATACACGCGAACGCTTCCCATACTTCTACGTGCGTCCTCAGGTGAAGGACGCAGACCTCATCGTTGTTCCCAACGAGTTGCCTATGGTCGTGCGCGACATATGGGCCCCCACCAAGCTAGCATCAGCCTCAGTCAACTATCACATCGCAGCATGGAAATTTGAGGGAAAGAGGCTGGCCGTCGAAGCCATGCACGTCATCAGCGATGGGTCTGGCTTCATCCCGTATGTCAAGAGCGTACTTTTCACATATCTGAGTCGCAAGCTTGGAATCGAGTTCGACCGCACCGGCTTCAAGCTACCGGGTGACGTCATTCCTGAGAGCGAGATAGGCGACCCCTTCTCCCAAGAGCAGATTGACGCCATTGAGGCTCCTTTTTACAAGAAGGCTCAAGTAAAAGACTTCGCGCAAGTCAAGGAACCGGATGCGTCATGGCGAGCCTTCTGCATCAAGCTGCCCGAGAAGGATGTCATCAAGTATTGTGGCGAGCTCGACGCAAGTCCCAACGCGCTTATCAGCGTGCTTCTGGCAAGGGCGATGCACAGAGTCCAGCCTACGGACGACAGAGTGATATTGGGTGGCATTGCCGTAAACTACAAGGCCATCCTCGGCAATTTTGATAACTACCGCGGTTTTTCGAACCTCGCGTACATAAGCTTCCCGCCAAAGAACCTCGGTAAGGATTTGAGCCTCCTCTGCACCACCACCCGCGGACAGATCATGCTTCAGGCGATGCCCGAGAACGTGCTCTTTGAACTCAAGGAAATGAAGAAGGGCATGGAAATGCTCCACTCGATTCCCTCAATC
Source organism: uncultured Actinomycetes bacterium (assembly GCA_900318935.1). Lineage (GTDB taxonomy): Bacteria > Actinomycetota > Coriobacteriia > Coriobacteriales > Atopobiaceae > RUG440. Next base: position 447 of record ONMP01000322.1, on the reverse strand, counting down.
GAGGCAAAGATGCTGATGATAGGACATGAAGCCGGGCACAAGCGCACGAGCTTTACGGTCTCGTACGCAAATAGCAGGAGCTTTGGGCCTCTCGATCCCTATATCGAGGAAATCTATGCCATGGCCGAGCCCACCTCATCGTCGATCGTGTGCGAGATTACTTGCATCAACCACACGTTCTTCTTGCACTTCGAACAATGCTTCGAGTCCGAGGCGATATTCGACGCGTTCATGGAAGAGCTGCGTGCAGTAGGCATCTCTGCAGAGCTCATACGTAAGGAGAACTTCCAAGTGTCCAGCGTGAGCTACGACGGCCTAGACTTCTCAATCCTCAACAGTTTGTTGTCGGCTGTAGGTGGACTGGCCAAGATGATAGGCGCATAGCTGCAATCACTTTAGCCGAGCAAGGTGACAGAGGGTGACAGGGATAGCCCTGTCCCCCTCTTT
>ONMP01000184.1 GCA_900318935.1 uncultured Actinomycetes bacterium | reverse complement strand
GGCCATGCGCGCTGGTTGTCGCTTCTTCTTCGGCTACCCCATCACCCCGCAGACCGAGCTCGCGGCCTACATGGCCAAGAAGCTCCCGCTCATCGGCGGAACCTTCCTGCAAGCCGAGTCCGAGATTGCGGCGATCAACATGGTCTATGGCGCAGCTGCTGCAGGTGCGCGCGTCATGACCAGCTCCAGCTCGCCCGGTGTTTCGCTCAAGGGCGAGGGCGTGAGCTACATGGCGGGTGCCGACTGCCCCGGCGTCATCGTCAACGTCGAGCGTGGCGGCCCAGGCCTCGGTGGCATCCAGCCTTCGCAGTCCGACTATTTCCAGGCGACGCGCGCCCTTGGTCACGGCGACTTCTACATGCCCGTCTTTGCGCCTTCCACGGTGCAGGAGATGGCCGACCTCATCTACGACGCATTCGACCTTGCGGATGAGTACCGCACGCCGGTGATGATTCTGGCTGATGGCATGATTGGCCAGATGATGGAGCCCGTGCTGCTGCCGCCCGAGCGCGACCTGTCCACGCTGCCCGCGAAGCCTTGGGCTACGTCCGGCTCCGGGATGAAGCGCAAGCACAACGTCATCAACTCGCTCTACCTCAGCCCCGAGAAGCTCGAGGAGACGAACTTCGAGCGTTTTGAGCGCTACGAAGACATCAAAGAGAAGCACCAGCGCCAGGAGCTCATGAGCACGGACGACGCCGAGATCGTGGTCGTGGCCTTCGGTGCCGCCAGCCGCATCGCACGCACCGCCGTGCGTGACGCCCGTGCCAAGGGTATCAAGGCGGGCCTCTTGCGTCCCATCACGTTGTGGCCGTTCCCGACGAAGGCCATCGACGACCTCTGCGAGTCCGGTGCGAAGGCGTTCCTCTCCGTCGAGCTCAACATGGGTCAGATGGTGCAGGACGTGCGCCTGGCCGTCAACGGTCGTGCCACGGTGGACTTCTTTGGTCGTACGGGTGGCGTGCTGCCCACGCCCGAGCAGGTGCTCGAGGCCATTGAGTGCGTCGCCGAGGGCAAGCCGGTGGTTCAGTCGGCCGAGCCTGGCACCGTGGGTTCGGTGCTTCCGCATCCCAAGCATCGCAAGAGTACCTACGAGAGGGGTGAGTAGCATGGCAAAGCCAAACAATGGCCCCGTCACGCTTCCCGACTATCAGGCTGAGCGCATCGGAAGCCAGATCGCCGAGGGCGAGACCATCAAGTCTGCCCGTCCCCACGTACTCACCGACGTGGTGACCAACTACTGCCCGGGGTGCACGCACGGCATCGTGAACCGTCTCGTTGCCGAGTGCATCGACGAGCTTGGCATCGAGGGCAAGACCGTCGGCATCGCGCCGGTCGGCTGCTCCGTCATGATGTATGACTTCTTTAACTGCGACATGATCGAGGCCGCTCACGGTCGCGCTCCTGCGGTTGCCACCGGCGTCAAGCGTGTGCATCCCGACAACGTCGTCTTTGCGTATCAGGGCGATGGCGACCTGGCCTCCATTGGCACGGCCGAGACGGTGCATGCTGCCACCCGCGGCGAAAAGATCACGGTCATCTTCATCAACAACGCCATCTACGGCATGACCGGCGGCCAGATGGCCCCGACATCCCTGCCCAACCAGGTGACCCAGACCTCGCCATATGGTCGCGACGTCAGCAAGGTGGGCTACCCCGTGCGCATCGCCGAGCTGCTCTCTACGCTCGATGGTGTCGCCTATGTGGAGCGCGTCACCTGCGACAGCCGCCCGCACATCATGCAGGCAAAGAAGGCCATCAAGAAGGCCTTCCAAAACCAGATCGATGGCATCGGCTACAGCCTTGTCGAGGTTGTCGCGACCTGCCCGACCAACTGGGGCATGACGCCGTCCGACGCCTTCCAGTGGCTGCGCGACAACATGCTGCCGTACTATCCGCTCGGCGTGTACAAGGACGTTACGGCTGACGGCTTTGCCAACGCCGCTGAGGCTGCGCTCGAGCGCGCCAAGGACTGCCCGATCGCCCAGCAGGGAAAGGAGGCCTAGAGATGGCTGAGGAGTACAACCACGAACTGCTCTGCGTGCTCTCGGGCTTCGGTGGACAGGGCCTGCTGTTTGCCGGCAAGGTCATGGCCAACTGCGGCCTTATCGACGGTCGTCAGGTCTCTTGGATGCCGAGTTACGGCCCCGAGATGCGCGGCGGCACTGCCAATTGCAGCGTGAGCCTGTCCGATGATGCCATCGGCACGCCCTTCATCACCAAACCGACGGCGCTCATCGCCATGAACCAGCCGAGCGTCGAGAAGTTCGCTTCTTCCGTGCAGCCTGGCGGGACCATCGTCGTCGATACGACCCTCGCCATGAATGGCACCGACGGCGTCGAGCTCGCCGATGGCGTCGAGGTCATCGCCTTCAAGGCAACCGAGATGGCCGAGGCAGAGGGCTTGAAGGGCCTGGCAAACATCATCTGCCTGGGCAAGCTCTGGGCAGCCACCCACTTCTGCACGCGCGAGGTTGCCGAGGCGGCTATCACCAAGTGCGTGCCGCCCAAGCGCCAGCACCTGCTCGAGCCCAACCTGCGCGCCTTCGCCCTCGGCGCCGACGCGTAGCACGTCGTGGAATGACTTATAATCTGTAACGATTGGTTTGGGAGGTCCCGCCGAACGCATTGGGCTGGGACCTCCCAAGCTGTGCAATGCCCAAGCCTGCCATCATGCTGGAGGGATGACACCATGAATGCACGGGGCACAAAGGACGCTCTTTTCGGAGCTGGTGTACTTCCTCAAAAACACCCTCCTGCTGGACCGTGGATTTGGAGGACACGGTGCAGTACCTCGTGAGCTGCGACGTGGACGCGATCGGGACCGACAATCCTCTCCTCGCGAGTGCCGCGCTCGACCACACCGACTATCGCGGAGGCCTACCGCGCATCCTGAACATCCTGCTCAACATCATGGCAAACATGGCCCGATGAATCCGTGGTTAATATTCGCGAGCCGGCCAGTAAGCCAACTGAGCCAGTCTGAGTTGGCTAGCAGGAGATAGGAAAACCCACCCTACTATCACTCCCCACGCATGCATAAGAGTTAGTATGATAGACGTGAGTTTCTATCCAAAGGATGCGGAAGAAAGGAGTGACGATATGGCAAGACGACAGACGAGGGGAGGTACGCTCGTCGCGCTGCTGGCCGTGGTGTTGGTATTGGTGATCGCGCCAACGATGCCGGCCCTTGCGGCCACGACCACGCAGGAGACGGGCCCCCTTACCAAGCATGCGCCGCAGACCTACGTGTACGACCTTTCCACCAGTGTGCTCACTAACGAAGGCACGGGCGAACACATCGCGTACGGGTTCGATAACGGTAAGTGCCCCATCCTTCTGCCAGGTGATACCGTGAGGCTCATCCCCGAGCCCAACGTTCTCAACGGCAACATGGCCAAGGGCTTTATCCTTGCAGACAACGGCCACTACCCGGGTGCCAAGAACTATGAGTCTCGCGGGCCCATTGAGGTCACCAAGACCGAGATCTGGGGTGGCAAGTACTACATAACGGAGTTTGCGATTGTGGGCGAGTGCCCCGTGTGCGTTTGGAGCAACGGCGGCGGCGACTATAGCTCCCAGGAGCTGGCCGACGGTGATGCGTACGTGTATAGGCAGGGCACTCTGGACTTCATGTATTACACCGACTGGGTCAACGTCTCCTACCAGTACTGGTACGACAAGACCGGTGCTTCCCTAACCGACGAGCAGCTGGCAAGCGCCGCCTTCTATACCAGCGACGAGAACCCCACGGTGTTTTTTGCCGAGGATGCGCTCGTCAACAGGTATGCCGAGAGCAACGAGACGCTGGGCCTCACGGTGCATCGCCCCTATATCGAGGGCCTCCGCTTTTACGCGGGCAACGCCGCCTGGCAAAACAACAGCGACGTCTATGATTATCGCGGGGCCGAGTGGAGCACGACCGACGGCACCTCCACTTGGGATGGCGACCATGGCGAAATCTACCCCCAGTGGAAGGGCTCGGGTGGCAGCAACCAGGTACTCGGCGGCTCCTACGAGGACGACTATGTGGTCATGCGCTTCATGTACACCGACGGAACCACGGTGACCTTTGATGCCAACGGCGGCACCATCGACGGCTACGAATCGCGCATCTACGAATTTTTCCATGGAATCACGCCGTTTTGGATCAAGGTCAACGATGGCAGCGCCGATGAGGAACTGGCCGCTGGAACCGCTTGGACGCCGGTGCGAGAGGGCTACGTGTTCTGCGGCTGGTACACTGATGCGGCCTGTACCACGCCGATGGGTAGCTTCAAGGATCAGTTCGACGAGTGGGATAGCGATTGGCCTCATAGCCCCAGCAAGGCCTATCACCTCTACGCCAAGTGGAAGCGCCAGAGCAGCATATCGCTTGCCCCCGCGACCCAGGCCTATACCGGTCGGCCCGTCTCCATGGCGTCGGTCGCTCCGGCTGTGGTCAAGGGCAGCTCCGGCGAGGTGAGCTACGAGTACTTTGCAGATGAGGGTTGTACGGAGGGCGTAGAACCGGCAGATGTCGTGGCGTTGGGCACTTACTGGGTTCGTGCGACGGTTGCCGAAGACGACGAGTGGTTAGCAGCTACGAGCGAGGCCGTGGCACTCGTGGTGAAGCCGGCTGACATCGCCACCGCCGAGCTGACGCTCTCGTCGACGAGCTACACCTACAGCGGTGTAGTAAAGAGGCCCACGCCCACGCTAACGCTCGGAGGCGCCACGCTCGTCAAGGGCACCGACTACGTGGTCGCGTACCAAAACAACGTGAACGCCGGCACGGCAACTATAACCCTCACGGGAAAGGGCAACTACGCGGGCACGAAGAGCGCCAACTACACCATCAAGGCCAAGACTATCACGCCCACGGTCAAGTTCTCGGCGACGACCTACACCTACAGTGGCAAGGTTAAGACCCCCAGTGTCACGGTGACGTACGGCGATGCGACGCTCGTCAAGGGCACCGACTATGACGTCGCCTACGCATCCGGTCGTGTGAACGCGGGCACCTACAAGGTGACCGTTAAGCTCAAGGGCAACTACTCCGGCTCCAAGACGGTCTCGTTCAGGGTCGCGCCCAAGGCCGTCACCCCCGCGGTGACGCTCTCGTCGTCGAGATACGTGTACAGTGGGAGTGTGCGCAAGCCGACGGTGACGGTCAAGGTCGGCTCTACCAAGCTGACGACCGCGAGCTACACGGTGAGTTACGCCACTGGGTGCAAGCTGCCCGGCACCTATAAGGTCACGGTCACGCTCAAGGGTAACTACTCTGGTTCTAAGGTCGCGAGCTTCAGGATCGTCCCCAAGGCGACGACCGTTTCCATAGTGACGGCGGCGTCCAAGGCTCTCACCGTGACTTGGGCCAAACAGGCCACCCAGACCTCTGGCTACCAACTGCAGTGGTCCACGTCGAGCTCCTTCGCGAGCGGCAACAAGAGCGTCCACGTCACGAGCAACAAGACCACTTCCAAGAAGCTGACTGGCCTCTCGGCAAATAAGAAATACTACGTGCGCGTGCGTACCTACAAGGTCGTGAACGGCACCAAGTACTACTCCGCTTGGAGCGCGAAGAAGGCAGCCACCACGAAGTGACGAGTCGGCCCCGAAGGGCCAGAACCCACTGTGTGTTCTGGCCCTCCCTGAGTGGCCAGACCGTGAGCAGTAACTTCTTATGATAGCAGCTTATGAAAACGAAGAAACAGCTTTAGGCGCCCTGCTCTTCCTCGCGCTGGAGCTGGTGCCCGGAATGAGTTCGACGGCGTTGGCGGAATACCACGACGATGTGCCCGATGTAATCATGAGCGTTGATTTGACAGATGTGAGTGTTTCGGGAGCAAAGCCCTACCTTTTGAGCACAGATGAGGCGCGAGGTCTGCCGAATAAGCTTAGAAAGTTCAGCGATTGGTGGTGGCTCCGCTCGGCCGGAACCGGTGGCGATGAATGTGCCGACTGCGTGGATGAATTCGGATCGGTTTTGGGCTC
>ONMP01000380.1 GCA_900318935.1 uncultured Actinomycetes bacterium | reverse complement strand
TGCCCACGAGCAGGAAGAAGATGGCCATGAGACCGTCGTTGATAAGCACCTCAAGGGGGGCATTGACCGAAAGCGGACCGATGACGAAACCGACGGTCGAGAGCAATATGTGCTCAACCACCTCATATGCTGGCGAGTTGGCCACGATAACGGCGAGTATGGCTGCGAGCACCATCACCGCAGCGGCAACCGTGCCGTTGGAGGTGACGTTCTCAAAGGTCGAGCGCTGCTCGAGACGACGTATGACAGCGGGCTCGTCATAGATGAATCGTCGCATGCTGTCCTCATCATCGAGTTCCGTCACGTCGGGAATCTCGATGGGTTCCTCGTTTGCGCGTTTGCTAAGGGGCGTGCTGAATCGTGGGGTGTTGAGCATGATATGCCTATCTACTGTCCGCTATGATTACTCCGCCAATGCATCTCTTATCGTAGCGCAAGTGCTATAGTCACGACATGGGAATCAAGGGCAAGGAGGGAGACTCATGAACGACCAGCGTATTGCCGTACTCACCGACTCAGGGACGAATACCCCCGAGGAGTTCGCACGCGAGCATGACGTGCGCATCGTTCCGTTGCTCATCAACTATCGGGACGGAAGCACCTATCGCAGCGGCGAGGAGATCAGTGCCGACGAGCTCATCGAGCGACTGCCGGAGGAGATTCCCACCACCTCACTTCCCACGCCCCACATGATACGAGAGGCAATCGAGCAGGCACGCGCCGACGGCTACGAGCGCGGGGTGTTTGTAACCATTTCGTCGACCCTCTCGGCCACCTACCAGACAGTCCGCACGGTGGCTCGCATGATCGATGACTTCGAACTCGCGGTATGCGACACAAAGAGCATCGGTGTCGTGGCGGGCATGGTCACGATGCGCGCGGCCCAGATGATCGAGAATGGCATACCCTTCGCCGAGCTCGAGGCGCGTCTCGCCGACATCGCGGAAAAGAGCCGCGTGTACTTCGTGACAAAGACCCTCGACTACCTCTACAAGGGCGGGCGCATCAACCAGCTTACCTACCGCTTGGGCAGCGTGCTCAACATCAAACCCGTTATCACCTGCAACGAGGAAGGCCGCTACGTGGTCGAGAAGAAAGTGCGCGGATGGGAGCGCGCCATCGCCGCGCAGGTTCAGCTGATCAAGGCGCACGCGAGCAAATTCGAGCAGGTGCGCGTGGGTATATGCTGCACGGACGCATGCGACCTCTTTGACTCGCTCGAGGCGACGCTGCGCGAACAGGTGGGCAACATCTGTGAGGTGATACGCTCAGGCTTGACGCCAGATCTCATCGTCCACACAGGTCCCGAGATGGTAGGGCTCGGCATCCAACCCGCTTAAGGTACACGGAGAGACAGCCCCCTCCGTGTACCAGCCCTACCCCACCTTGACCAATGGGGCGAATCCGCGCATGAGCTTCTTTACCTTGCCCGTGCGCGTGAAGCGGACTGCGATGACGTCACCATCGACCGAGAGCACCACACCAGGGCCGAAGGTCTTGTGAGAGACATGGTCGCCCGCAGCAAACGTGTCGGGTTTCTTTGGCTGGACGTTCGGCATGCGTGAGGTGCCGAACGCACTCTCAGATCGCGACTCCGATGCCGACCCATCACGACCAAGGCCACGACCAAAGGTGGAGGAGCCACGTCCCGACGAGCGCGTGTGCTGGCCAAAGACCTGTCCGCCATAGACAGAAGAACCCCTGCCCGAGCCGAAGGTGCCATGACGGTCGCCACGCTTCTCCCAGCCCACGCCCGAGAACCCCGCGGACCCCACGCCGATGGCATCGATGTGCTCGTCAGGAATCTCGTCGACGAAGCGGCTGCGCGGGTTGGCTTGCGTCGAGCCGTACATGTGGCGGGTGATGGCATAGGTGAGGTAGAGGCTCTTCCTCGCACGGGTGATGGCGACGTAGGCCAGACGGCGCTCCTCCTCCATGCGACCCGGGTCATCATGGCCGTTTGAGTGGGGAAAGAGGCCCTCCTCCATACCCGCCACAAATACCACGGGGAACTCCAAGCCCTTGGCGGAGTG
>ONMP01000181.1 GCA_900318935.1 uncultured Actinomycetes bacterium | reverse complement strand
CTGCTCGCCTGCTATTCGCTGGGTCTTGGTCTGCCGTTTGTGGTCTCGGCCGTGCTGCTCGACCAGCTTGAGGGCGCCTTTGCGTGGGTGCGCCAACACTACGATGTGGTCAATCGCGTCTGCGGCGTGCTCCTCATTGTGATGGGCGTGCTCATGGCCACTGGCCACCTCGGCGCACTGCTGGGCATGCTTGCTGGTTGAGTTGCCGCCGCTCTGCGTCCACTCGCCCCGCCTGCGCTCAAACGTCAGTCGGCTGTGGGTGCGACGTGAGGTGCCAGCCGTGACAGTACGAGCAGCGATAACAACGCAACCCTCGTACGCCATGCTCTTCGCTTGCAATGATGGCGTTTTGAGCTAGGACCCTAGTTGTGTAACGCTGCTTCGACGCGCATGCTTTGTGGCGCAACGCATTCTCGCGATGTCTTTCCGTTCGTTCCTGTCGAACTCCCTCTCGCCTAAAGGTGTCGTCCATACCGCCGAGTCCCGCGAGGAAGGCCTCGCGCTTGCGGGAGAGGGCCGCACGCTTTCTGCTGCCCATCAGAGCACCAAGCGCATGGGCTTGTGTGTCGAGCTGTCATCTGCGAAGCCCAGCTTGCAGTATAGTGGGTAGCCGTCGTCGGTTGCGTGCAGCTCGAGCACATCGAGCTTGATGTCTCGCGCCTCTTCGAGCAGGCGACGCATGACAGCACTCGCGAGACCCTGATGGCGTTTGTCGGCGGCGGTGTAGACATTGAAGAGCACTCCTGTGCGTCCGTGAGGAAAGCGCGGGCTGGGCGGCTTCTCCACCAGTAGTAACCAGGCGCATGACACGATACGTCCGTCGCGTGCGACATGGATGCTGAGGTCAACACCGAGATGTCGCTTGAGATAGGGGGGTAGCTCACGTGCGACAGAGGCGCAATCAACCTCAGATAGCTCTCCGAAGTCATCAGCCAGATACGCGAGTCGCAGTTTGACGAGCTCGTCGACGTCTTCCATGCTTGCTAGGTCGTAGGTGACGCTCATAAGCATGCCTCCTCAATGCGGCGCCGTAGTTCGTCGATGCCGAGGTTCTTTTCGGCGGAAGTAATAATCATCTGAGTGCGTGGGATGCCGAATTGCTTGACAAGTCGCGATGCTTGCTGGTCTTGTTTGGGGCGGCTGAGCTTGTCTGCCTTCGTGAGCACGACCACGAAGGGTAGCTCTGTCTCACGCAGAAACTCGAGCATCTGCTCATCGAGCTTCTGTGCGTCGTGGCGGATGTCGACGAGGGCCACGACGAGGTTGAAACTTCGCTCTTGGTCAAAGTACCCGGCGATGAGGTCTGCCCAGCGCTGGCGTTCCTTTTGGGAGACCTTTGCGAAACCGTAGCCAGGAAGGTCTACGAGGCGAATGCCGTCTGCTTCGTAGAAGTTGATGTTTGCCGTCTTGCCGGGCTGGCTTGAGGTGCGGGCAAGGGCCTTGCGGCGGCACAGGCAATTGATGAGCGAAGACTTGCCGACGTTCGAGCGTCCGGCGAAGGCTACTTCGGGAGTTGTTGACTCGGGCAGCTGTTCTGCCGTGCCGTAGGCCGCCTCGAAGCGGGCTGTCTCAAAGCGTATGGACATGCGTTTCTCCTTTGCGTTACCTCCATCATAGCGCAAGCTGGGACGTTCCGTGCATACTGTCCCACCAACCCGCTACAATGGGATGCGCAACCCGACCGAGGAGGTTCCCATGGCAGACGAGAGACGCACTATCGCGGTTATCGACGGCAACTCACTCATGCATCGCGCGTTCCACGCCATTCGCCAGCCCATGAGCGCGCCGGACGGACGTGCCACCAACGCGCTTTTTGGCTTCTTCAATATGTTCATCAAGCTCGTTGAGTCATTTGCTCCTGATGGTGTGATCTGTGCGTTCGACAAGGGCAAGCCAGCCGTGCGCATGGAAATGCTCCCGCAGTACAAGGCGCAACGGCCGCCGATGGATCCTGATTTGCGCGAGCAGTTCCCTATGGTCAAGGATCTCTTGCGCTCGCTTGACGTGCCTGTGATCGAGCTTGAGGGCTGGGAAGGCGACGATATTCTGGGCACCCTTGCACGACGTGGTGAGGAAGAGGGATACGACATGTACCTCTTTACGGGAGATCGCGATATGTACCAGCTTTCCACCGAGCACGTCCGCATCGTCAGTACAAAGAAAGGCGTTTCTGACGTGCAGATCATGACACCCGAGACGGTGGCCGACCTCTACCACGGCATCACGCCCGAGCTTGTTCCCGACTTCTATGGCCTCAAGGGAGACAGCTCCGACAACATCCCCGGTGTCCCGGGTATCGGCCCCAAGCGTGCCTCCGATCTCATCTGCAAGTACGGCTCGCTCGACGAAGTGCTTGCGCACGCCGACGAGGTGAAGGGAAAGATGGGCGAAAACCTTCGCGCCCATGCGGATGACGCGCTTCTCAGCCGTAAGGTCGCCATCATTCGTACCGATGCACCTATCGACTTCGACTTCGACGACGCACGCTTCCCGACCTTCGACCCACAAGAAGCGGGACTTGCCTTTTCCACGCTTGGTTTCACGGGCATGACGCAGAGGATTGTCCGCCTCGGAGGTGCAAGTGCATTCGTAGCCCCACCGACCGAGAAACCCGCTTCCCCTGCGTTCGAACTTGGTGCCCCTATCGTTGGCGATGCGGCCTTGGCAGCACTTGCTGGAGCGCTTGGGACAGATGCGTGGGTTGGCGTTGCCACGGCAAGCGATTCGGGTGGTGCGGGATTGGCCCAGCTTGCCTTGGACCTCAGTGCCGAGTCTCAGGAATCGCTCGTCCTGTGGGTTGCCACAGAGGATGGTTTGCTGCGCGTCGAGGGTGGTGCCGCGCGTCAGGCGATAGCGATGCTCGTTCGCGAAGGGCGCATGGCGTCCGGAGACGTCAAGGCAGTTCTTCACGATGTGTACCCCATGGACTCCGCTGAGGAAGCGATTGTCGAGGCTAACGAACTCGATGCGACGCGTGTCTTTGACGTGGGAGTGGCCGATTATCTATTAGACTCTGATCGTTCCTCCTACGACGTGCTTGATTTGGCGAAGGAATTGCTGGGCGTGACTCTGCCTAAGCCAACGGACGATGTGCCGCGTCCGGCACTCGAGGCCGCGTGCTCGCGACTCTTGGTGCCAGAACTTGAGCGTAGGCTCGAGGATGACGGATCCCTCGAACTGTATCGTGATATCGAGATGCCGCTCGTCGCTGTCTTGGCACAGATGGAGCGCACGGGCTTAGCTGCCGATGCAGCCATTCTTCACGAGCAATCCGTAGAGCTCGGTGCCGAGATTGTCGATATGGTGGCAAAGATTCACGACATGGCGGGGGAGGAGTTCAATCTCGACTCGCCGATGCAGCTCAGCCATGTGCTCTTCGATGTGCTCAAGCTTCCCACGGCAGGACTCAAGAAGACTCGGCGCGGCTACTATTCCACCAACGCGAAAGTCTTGGAGGATTTGTCGCGCGATTACGAGCTGGTCGCGGACGTGCTCGACTATCGTGAGAGGGCAAAGATCAAGTCCACCTATCTTGACGCCCTGCCCAACGACATCCGAAGTGACGGGCGTATACATACGACCTTCAACCAGACGGTGGCTGCAACGGGACGGCTCTCGAGTTCTGATCCGAATCTGCAAAACATCCCCACCCGCTCAGAGCTGGGTCATCGTGTACGCACCGCATTCACCGTGCCCGAGGGCAGCGTGTTTCTCGCTTGCGACTACTCGCAAATCGAGCTTCGCTTGCTCGCTCATCTCTCGGCTGACGAGCATCTGGTTCGTGCATTCAACGAAGGCGAGGACTTTCACGCTGCTACGGCCGCGCGCGTCTTTGATGTGCCGGTAGCGGAGGTGACACCTGCACTGCGTAGCCGTGCCAAGGCCGTGAACTTCGGCATCGTATACGGTCAGCAAGCCTATGGTCTCTCCACCTCGCTCAAGATTCCGCGCAAGGAGGCGCAGGAGATGATAGACCGTTACTTTGCGGTCTATCCCCGGGTGCGCGCCTTCCTCGACGAGCAGGTTGCGTTCGCACGCAAGAATGGCTACGTGACCACGATGTATGGCCGCAAGCGTCATATCAAGGATATAAACTCGCGCAACTTCAATAGTCGCGCTTTCGGCGAGCGCACGGCCATGAATCACCCCATGCAGGGTACTGCCGCCGACATCATCAAAATCGCCATGATTCGCGTAGCTGACCGCCTGCGTGAGGAAGGGCTGAAATCCAAGCTCGTGCTGCAGATTCACGACGAGTTGGACTTCGAGGTGCCCGAGGTCGAGGTCGAGGCGCTGAGCGCGCTTGTTCGTGAGACCATGGAGGGGGTATGCGAGCTTCGCGTGCCGCTCGTTGCCGACGTGAGCGTAGGGGCGAACTGGGCGGAGGCGAAGTAGGGTGACAGCGGAGTTGATGCACGTGGTGGCATATACAGACGGCTCATCGCGTGGCAATCCCGGTCCTGGCGGCTACGGAGTGGTGCTCGTGTACGTGGGACCGGACGGACGCGAGCATCGGCGCGAAATCAGCGCGGGCTATCGACGTACGACGAACAATCGCATGGAACTTCTTGGAGCTATCGTGGCCCTCGAGGCGCTCAAATGGCCTTGTGCCGTAGAGCTGCACTCCGATTCACAGTATGTGGTCAACGCATTCAACAAGGGATGGGTGCGCGGTTGGCAGCGAAACGGTTGGAAGACGGCAAATAAGCAGCCTGTAAAGAACCCCGAACTCTGGAGACGTCTCATTGCGGCTATGGAGCCGCACGAAGTCACGTGGCTCTGGGTAAAGGGTCATGCCGGCCATGAGCTCAACGAGCGCGCCGACGAGCTGGCGACGCTTGCTGCAGATGGCAAGTCCGGCGAGCTCTTGGAGGACAAGGGATACTGACACGTCTAACACATGAGCAGATAGCGAAGGTGGCGCCATCCGTCAGAGAACGTGCGTAGCTTTGGCTTGCGGTCACGCGGCCCACGGCGGAGGGGGATGCTTGTCTGTCCGATTCGCAAACCCTTACGCGTCGCCTCAACTATCATCTCGCTGGCGAACTCCATCCCCTCGGTGCAAAACGTGCACTTCCGGTATGCCTCGCTTGTCAAGCTGCGCAGGCCACAGTGGAAATCTCGCACATCCACGCCGCCCATCTTGTCCTGCCGTGACTCCACTCGGCACCTTGTCCTGCCGCACCACGAGAGAAACGGTACGCCGAGCTGATGAATAAAGGGCATGGCACCGGGTTCCATCTGGCCCGAGAAGCGGTCGCCAATCATCATGTCTGCCTCTCCCGCTAGAAGAGGATTGACGAGGTTGTCCATATGGGCGAAGTCATAGGTCATATCACAGTCGCCCATTACGATGACGCGACCTTTGGCGTGGGAGAAGCCTGTCCGCACTGCCCGGCCATAACCGCGACGCGGCTCGCTCACGATGGTGGCGCCATGGCTTGCGGCTCTTTCAGCTGAGGCGTCGGTGCTGCCGTTGTCTACGACAATAACCTCGCCCGTAAAGCTGCGCCGGTCGAGAAACGCGCGCGCATCGTCTACGCAGGCTCCCACCGTTGCCTCTTCGTTGAGGCAGGGCATCACGACGCTGATGCTTGGGCGATCGTCGGCCATACTTCACCCCCTTGCGCCTTAGCACGCGAAAGGCGCTGTCCTTTCGTGTACCATTATGCTCTTCTTATGCGTTGGAGGTGTGTCGCGTGGCACGAGTTGCACTGAAAACTGCCGCAAAGCTTGCGTTGGTCTTTGCGGGAACCGTTGCGCTATTTGTGCTTCTCTTGGTCTGTGCGGCGCTAGTGCCGAGGAGTGCCATCCAAGGCCACATGCTAGAGACGGCGGAGTTTCTATGCGAGCGTCCCGCAGTCTTTGAGCTGGTGCCCGGCGTGAAAGAGAGCACTGTCGACCGCTATGCCGATTCGCTCCTGATGTCAATCGTTTACTTTTGGGACGAGGAAGATCCACTCGGATCAGTCATGCGTTCGAGCTTCTATGGTGACTGGACAGTACGGCAAAACGAGCTGCTGCTGGAATCCGTAGCGAGTGGTC
>ONMP01000180.1 GCA_900318935.1 uncultured Actinomycetes bacterium | reverse complement strand
TCACTAATTTTTATGTCACAAGTTTTTCGGGAGATCTCGCGGTTGCTGCGGGACGGCCAAAAGCTACGATATGCGCTCCGAGAAGTCTTCGATAGCGTCAGCAAGGGTCTCAATCACGACGTCGGCCTCGCCACGCACCTCCGCTGGCGACGCACCGAAGGTGTAAGCCACGTCAGCAGCGGAAAGGAGCGGCAAATCGTTGTAGGAATCGCCGATGCCCGCGACGATGTCGGCGCCGAACGCTTCGCGCACGACGCGCACGCCCGACCCCTTTGAGCAACCGACGGGAACGATGTCCACACTGCCAAGGTTCTGAAAACCCGAGACCACGTCACCGTAACGCTCGTTGATGTCCGCGCAAATCGCACGAGCTGCGTCTCGATCGCCCGCGCACTCGAAAGAAACTCCATAGAGGTCGCCGCGCATCTGCGAAAGCGAGGCAACGACAGGCAGCGCTGAACCCATGCGATCGCGCACGCTCACGAACTGGCTCTCGGTAACGGCAACCATCACGGCTTCGGACGAGGCGTAACGGTCAAAGAGCTCTTGAGCCACATCACGATCGACAATTCGCTCCCAGAGCTTATTGAGCTCGTGGTCGAAGACCTGCGAGCCTGTCATCACGATGTAGAAATCGAGCTCGATCTTGCCCTCCACCGCCTCAAGTATCGAGGAAAGGGGACGCCCTGTGCATACGCCAAAAAGCCCGCCTGCCTGCTGATACGCACGCACAGCCTCAAGGTCGCGAGGGTCGAAGCGCTGTTCGCCGGTAGTCCAATCGCTCCAGCAAAGCGTGCCGTCAAAGTCACTCGCAAATGCCGTATGTTGCGCCGCCATGTATGCTGCCTCCATCTCGCGTCCCGCTTCCTTACTCCGGCCTAGACGCCGATGGGGCACCGCATAAGCGATGCCCCATGCTGTCTTTCGCACTGGCAAAAGGACTTGCGTGGAAGAAGGCAAAAGTAGCCAGCGACAACGACTGCTGCATATATTAGTAACGTATCGCACACGGCAGGTCAAGGTTGGGACAAGGAGACCGGAAGAATCTGCCACATCCGAAATCGGTCCCGCATCTCTTAGATGTTGTCCCACCGAAGCGCTACAATAGACGTAATTGTGCAGCCGTTCGGCGCGAAGGCGCGCCGAGGAGATGTGAGATGCAGCAGCTTACCTTTGTTCTCGACGAAAACAACTCCGCAGCAGAGATGGTTCAGAGCGTCACGACTAATCCCGCCTATGCGAGCGCCTCATGCCGGCTGCAGATTGTGTTTGAGCCGAACTGCGAGGACTACAGCCACATCCGCCACATTCTGCAACAGGCAACTGAGGAGCTAGCCACAACCCACACCGTGGGCATGACCCTTATGGGGCCGATCGGCCCGACGGTTCGCGTTCCCTCGCATCCCATCTGCACGTTCCTGTTATTTGAACATAGCGATGCCACGGTGTATACCTACGACTGCCATGACCTCAGTCCAGCCGAGGCAGGCGCAGCTTTTTGCGACGAGCTTACGAAGCTCCAAGACCTAAAAGGCATCCTGTGCCTCACCTCAAGCTCGACCCTCTGCCCGGATGGATTCATCAACGCCGTCGCGCACGCTTTTCCCGATGTGCCGATATTTGGTTCGGTAGCAGGCTCCCCGCTCATGAGCGAGGACCTATCAGCTGTCTTTGCGCAGGACCGCATCTTGAACCGCGGAATCGTCGCGGTGGCGCTGTGCGGCTCTGACCTGCACCTGTGGTGTGACTACACTCTGGGATGGCGACCCATCGGCAAGGGTCTCACGGTCACTTCGTACGCAGGCGGAGGCGTGGTGCGCGCCATCGACGGCGAGCCTGCCACGTCACTCTACAAGCGCTACCTCGGCGTCGGCACCGACGAATATTTCTTTGCGAACACCTGCACATTCCCGTTGGTCGTTCAAGAGGGCGAACGCCTCGCTGCGCGCACGCCGCTTAGCTACACCGCCGACGGAGCGCTGCTCTTTGGCGCAGCCATCCCCAACGGCACACAGGTACGTCTCTCCTACACCAAGCCAGAGTACTTGTTGCAAGAGAACCTAGCCACGGCAAACGCGGTCGCCAACTTTGCGCCGCAGGGCCTCTTGGTGTTCGCCTGCCAGGGTCGACGCGTCTTTCTGGGGAACGACACAGCCGACCGCGAGATCTCTTACTACAGCGAGGCGTGCCCAACCATGGCGTGGGCAGGCGGTTACGCCGAGATACTGCATGATGACACAGGCGGCGGCCTGCTCAACAACTCCATCGCGGTAATCGGTCTTCGCGAAGGCGATGACGTGCCAGACACGCCCCACGCGCCGATTGTGGACCCCGAACTGCGAACGCAGGGAACCGTCATCCCCCTGCATGAGCGTCTGGTGACCTTCCTTGAGGCGACCACGACCGAGCTGCATGCGACCATCAGCGAACTGGCCCGCCTAGCCGAGCGCGATCAGCTCACGGGTGTCTATAACCGCCGTCATATGGACAAGCTCATTCGCTACGAGCTCTCCAAGCGGCGCACGGGCGACGACCTCGTGCTTTTGATGTACGACATCGACCACTTCAAGCAAATCAACGATCAGTACGGTCACGACGTGGGCGACATGGTGCTGCGTGATCTTACGGATGTCGTGAACGACGCCGTGCGCACAGCTGACACGTTGAGTCGTTGGGGCGGCGAAGAGTTTCTTTGCCTGCTCGCGGAGACCTCACTCAAAGACGGCCGCATGGTGGCCGAGCGCATACGACAACGCGTTGAGCAGCATGTCTTTGACCCAGTAGGCCAGGTTACCATCAGCATTGGCGTCACGAGCGCACGGGTGGACGACACGCTCGAGACGCTCTTTGCCCGCGCAGACAAGGCCATGTACGACGCAAAGAATGGCGGGCGCAACTGCGTGCGAGTGCGGTAGGCGACGAGCTTGTTACCATTCGGCAAACGATACTGGGCTGTTTTGCGGTTGGTAACATTCACTATTTCTAATATCCCTGCGTATGTATTCGACTGCGTCGACGGAGACGGACTCCGCCGAAGCCCTTGCATCAGAAGGGATCGCCATGAAACGCACCATCAAGCCACTCGTCACCATATTCGCCGTATTTGCACTTGCCCTCGTGCTCGCCGCATGCGGCGGGAGCCAGCAGGCCAGCGAAAGCACCGAATCGACCACCGATGAAGCCACCAGCACCGACACCGCTTCCACGACCGCTGACGCGACCACGACCGACTCAGGCGACAGCTACAAGATTGGCGTCATTCAGCTCGTCGAGCACGACGCCCTCGATGCGGCGAACAAGGGCTTCGTCGACGCGCTCGACGCGTCCGGTATCTCCTATGAGATTGACCAGCAGAATGCCCAAGGCGACCAAACCGCCTGCCAGACCATCGCCTCCAAGCTCGTCGGCGACCAGGACGACTTGATTCTCGCTATCGCGACGCCCGCTGCCCAGGCCATAGCCGGCGCCACCACCGAGATCCCCATCGTCGGCACCGCCATTACCGACTTCGCCGACTCCGGCCTCGTCGACTCCAATGACGCCCCCGGCGGCAACGTGACCGGTTCTTCCGACCTCACCCCGGTTGCCGACCAGATAAAGATGCTCCACACCGTGTTGCCCGACGCCAAGACCGTCGGCATCCTCTTCTGCACGGCCGAGGCCAACTCCGAGCTCCAGGCCACCATGGCCGAGGACGCCTGCAAAGAGCAGGGCATCAAGTCCGAGCGCTACACCGCCTCGAGCTCCAACGAGATTCAGTCCGTCGTCGAGTCCATGATTGGCAAGGTTGACGCCATCTACGTCCCCACCGACAACACCATGGCAGCGAGCGCCGCCCTCATCTGCTCCACCGCCGAGGAAAACAACATCCCCGTCATCGCAGGCGAGCAGGGCATCTATGATGCCGGCGCGCTCTGCACCTACACCATCGACTACTATGAGCTGGGCAAACTTGCCGGCGACATGGCCGTGCGCATCTTGCGTGACGGCGAAGACCCCGCGACCATGGCCATCGAGTACTACCCCTCCGACAAGCTCGAGCTTCTTTACAACAAGGAGCTCTCGGAGAAGTACGGCATCGATTCCTCCGCGTGGGAGAGCCTCGGCGCGACCGCGTAAGCCATACCGGTCGAAACCAAAATCTGGCCCCCCTCACGTTGCGATATCTGAGGGGGGCCAGATTGTACGTCGATTGAAGATGCGCAAACCGAGGGGCTTGGATTCCGCTTTCGGGCCCCTCTCGCTTGCGAGATAAGAGAAAGGAGTTCGTTCATGCTGCAAGCCATGTTAGGCGCCGTGTCGCAGGGCATCCTGTGGGGCATCATGGTCCTGGGCGTCTTCATCACCTACAAGCTGCTCGACATCGCCGACCTCACGGTGGACGGAAGCTTCGCCCTAGGCGGCTGCGTGTGCGCCGTGCTCGTGGTCAACCATGGCGTGGACCCTTGGCTCGCGCTGCTCGCGGGCACGGTGGCCGGGATAGCGGCGGGCGCCGTGACCGGCCTTCTGCACACACTCTTTGACATCCCCGCGATTCTTGCTGGCATTCTCACGCAGATCAGCCTCTGGTCAATCAACCTGCGGGTGATGGGCAAGTCCAACGTGCCGCTACTCAAGAGCACGACCGTCTTTAGTTCAATCTCCGACGCCACGGGCATCTCGCAGGCGAACGTCACCATGATCGTCGGAGCGGTCTTTGCCGTGGCGGTCATCGTGCTGTTGTATTGGTTCTTTGGCACGGAAATCGGCAGTGCCCTGCGCGCCACGGGCAACAACGAGCACATGAGCCGTGCCCTCGGCATCGACACGCGCGTCACCAAGGTCATCGCGCTCATGCTGAGCAACGGCCTCGTCGGCCTCGCGGGCGCCCTCATCTGCCAGAGCCAGAAGTACGCCGACATCGGCATGGGCACGGGCGGCATCATCATCGGCCTCGCCGCCATCGTAATCGGCGAGGTGTTGGGGCGACTCACACCCGGCAAGTTGCGCTCGTTTTCGAGCCGACTCATCGCAGCCGTCGTGGGCTCGATAGTGTACTTCCTCATCCGCGCCATCGTGCTGCAGCTCGGCATGGACGCCAACGACATGAAGCTGCTCTCGGCCATCATTGTCGCCGTGGCGCTCGCGGTCCCCGTGGTGTGGGAGCGCTATCAGCTGCGTCGCTCGTATTCGAAGGGAGGTGAGGCGTGATGCTCACCCTCACCGGAGTTCGCAAGACCTTCAACAAGGGCACCGTCAACGAGAAGCCCGCCCTGCTCGGTATCGACCTGCACCTCGACAAAGGCGACTTCGTGACCGTCATCGGCGGCAACGGAGCGGGCAAGTCCACGATGCTCAACATGATTGCCGGGGTGTACCCGCTCGACGCGGGCAAGGTGGAGCTTGATGGGCACGACATTTCGCGGCTCTCGGAACACGCAAGGGCACGCTACCTTGGACGTGTCTTTCAGGACCCGATGCGCGGCACAGCTGGCGACATGCAGATTGACGAAAACCTCGCGCTGGCCAGGCGACGCGGTCAACGGCGCGGACTGGCTTGGGGCATCACGCGCGAGGAACGCGAAGAATACCGCGAGTCGCTCGCGACGCTCGGACTTGGACTCGAGACGCGACTCTCCGACAAAGTCGGCTTGCTCTCGGGCGGGCAGCGTCAGGCACTCACGCTGTTGATGGCGACGCTCAAGGAGCCGCAACTGCTGCTGCTCGACGAGCACACGGCCGCGCTCGACCCAAAGACGGCCGCCAAGGTGCTCGAACTCACGCAGAGCATTGTCACCAAGCACGGCCTCACCACGCTCATGGTGACGCACAACATGCATGATGCCATTCGGCTCGGCAACCGCCTCATCATGATGAACGAGGGACAGATCATATACGACGTGCGCGGCGAGGAGAAGGCGCGGCTGCATCGCGCTGACCTGATGGCGAAGTTCGAGGAGGTCAGCGGCGGCGAACTCGCGAGCGATCGCATGCTGCTTGGATAGCGCTGGGTTCTGGGTTTTGGGGGGTGGCCCCGGCATACGCTGCGATTGCGTATGCTAGGGGCTGGTCCGGCCCGCTGGCGCACTGGGGCGGCTCCTTCGTGTTCTGCGCTGCGTCAGGAGCGCTTGGAGCTGGTATAGGTGTCTTTGCGGGTGCTACGAGAGGAGATGATCTCCTCGCT
>ONMP01000213.1 GCA_900318935.1 uncultured Actinomycetes bacterium | reverse complement strand
TTATCTGCCACCTTGTGTCACCAACCTTTCTTTTTCCCTGGTTTTCGGAAAAGCGTCCCGTTTCCACTGCTGTTGAAAGCAGGTCAAACAGATACAAGCGTCCACCTGCGCGAACGCGTGCATTTCCGCACGCTTCAGCGCGCAGACGAACACCATGTCCACCGCAATGCCCACGAGTGACACGCCCACTTTCTGCAGGTTCTCGGGAGTGAACTCAGTGAAGCTGTGGCCCGTGGAGAAGAAGTACAGGGTATAGAAGAACATGATGACGCCGGCGACGACCCCGCCGCCATAGCCGAACAATGCCGAGCATATGACGAGGCCTGCGATCAGGATCATGTTGGGGTTCGGGATGTTGAAGAAAAAAACGAACATGATGAGCATCGCCATGATCAGCACCGTGAGGATTACCCTCTTTGGTAAGCTGACCTGGAGCTGCAGCAGGGTCTGATTGCGATCAACCTGGTTCATTGTGTTACCACCGCTACGCGCATTCAATTGTTTTGCCCAGTTTCTCGAAGCTCTCGACCGGCATGGGCTTGAAGAAGTAGTAGCCCTGCATCTCGGAGCAGCCGTGTTCCCGGAGGAAGTCGGCCTGCCCCTTGGTCTCCACGCCTTCCGCGATCATCTCCATCCCCAGGCGACCAACGAGCCCGATCATGTCGCTCACGATGATGCGGCCCTTCTCGAGGTCGCCCGAGCTGGTGAGGAAGTGCATGTCGAGCTTTATGCGGTCCACAGGCACTTCTTTCAGCATGTGAAGCGAGGAGTACCCGCTGCCGAAGTCGTCCATCTCCACCACGATGCCGAGTTCCCTAAGCTTCTCCGTGGTGCTTATCAGGAGCCCTGGGTCCTCGACGAAGGCGGTCTCGGTGACCTCGACCCTCAGCTGGTCGGGGGTGAGGCCGTGCTCCCGCATGAGCCTGCTGAAGTGGCCGGCGATGTCCCCGCCGTCGCGGATGTCGCACCTGGAGAGGTTCACCGAAACCGACTGGCGCATGCCCTGCTCGTTCCACCGCGCGAGGTCCTTGCAGACCTCCTCCCAGATGAAGCAATCCAGGTCGTAGATGAGGCCGGCCTCCTCCAGCACGGGTATGAACTCCGAGGGCCGTATCCACCCGAGCTTGCCGTGCTCCCAGCGGCAGAGCGCCTCGGCGCCGGTGACGTCGCCTGTCACGTAGTTCACCTGGGGCTGGTACCAGACCCGCAGCTCGCCGTTCTTTATCGCCAGGGGAAGGTGGCTCACGACGTCGGCGACCCGCTTGCCCTTCTCCCACTGTTCGGGGTTGTAGAACTCGCAGCCGTCCTTGCGGGTGTCGCGCACGCGCTTCTCTGCCACGCGGGCGAGGTCGAGCATGTGGTCGATGTCGATGTTGCGGTAGTCCTCCGGGACCAGCACGTAGATGCCGCCGCAAATCTGCACGCGGGTCTCCTTGCCCCGGTCGATGAAGTAGTTCCTCGTGGGGTCGAGCACGTTCTCCTCGTCGCTCAGCAAGCGCTCGTCCCCGTCGAGGCGGGTAAGGACCGCGAAATGGTCGGCCTCGAGGCGCCCTATCGCCCCGTCCCCCGCCAGGAACTCGCTTGCTTTCGCGACGTAGAAGCGCAACAGGTCGTCTCCCGCCTTCCTGCCCAGGCTGTCGTTTATGTATTTGAAGCTCTTGAAGTTGATGTAGCAGATGATATGCGTCTCGTCGGGGTGGAGCCGCAGCAGCTCCTCCGCCTTCTTCCTGAAGCCGTCCATGCTGTAGGCGCCGGTCAGCGGGTCGTGATCGACTAGCATGCGCACCTTCTCCTCCTGATCCGCGTGGATGGCGCGCACCCTCTGCACGGCGATCACGACGACGGCGGCGATGAGGAGCACTACCAGCAATGCGACCAGGCCGTATGCGTGCATATAGTCGGAAAGGTCGTAGCGGTAGAGCTTGCGCGAGGTGTAGTCCAGGACCACTGCCTGCCGGCTCACGTCGTCCAGCTTGGCTATGCCTCGATTTAGGCGGTCGATGGTCGCGCGCCCGTCGGCGTCGTCGATCGCGCCCGCCTGGAAGTCCATGGAGAACACGGTGAGGGGCTGCACCTTCAAGTCGGAGTAGGCGGGCTTCTGAAGCACGTAGCTCCACACGTAGGAGTTGTGGAGTAGCGCGTCAACCTCGCCGGCGCGCAATGCCCTCACGCTGTCGTCCATCGTGTCGTACATCTCTATCTCGACACCGGGGTAGAGCTGCCCGACGGTCTCCGCGCCGCCGGCGAGCGACTTGAGCATGCCCACTTTCAGGCTCTCCAGAGGCGGCAGGTCCTCGTTGCCCACGGTAACGAGCGTGAACGGCGTCTGGATGAGGCTCTCGGAGACGATGGTCTCTTTCCCCGAGGCGCTGGGTATGGCGCTGCCGAAGGGCATGACGACGTCGTAGTCCCCGTTGTCGAGCGCCTCCTTCAACGTGGGCTCGCTTATGGGCCTGAACGTCGGGGAGAACCCGGCCTCGTCCGCCGCGGCTCGCATAAGGTCCACGCCGATGCCGACGAGCTCGCCGGTGCTCGCGTCTTGGTAGAACATGGGGCAGCGATCCACTGGCACGCCGACCGTCAGGGCGTCGCCGTCCTCTCCCAGCGCAGGCGAAGCCGGTGCGGCGCAGAGCAGGGCCGCCAACGTGCAAACGAGAATCGCCAGGAGGCGCTTCACGAAGTTGTCGAGGAAATGCCGGTTGAAGAGCGTCGTTAGCGCATCGGTAACCACCACGATGTCATTCTCGCCTTCGTGCACGCCCACTAGGTCGTGCACGCCCTCTTCGGATATATGGCTTCTCGTACACATAATCTATCGCTCCGTTTTCATTCCCTTTACGGACCACTTGTTCTCGTACATCAGCTTGTCGGCCCGCCGTGCGACGTCGTCCACTGCATTGTCCTCGCCCGGGTCGTATACGGCCATGCCGCGGGCGATGTCGACCTTCTTCCAGGCGTCCTCGGCCGTTGAGCGTGTCTTCGCGCACGCCTCGTCGAACGCCCTCAGGAGCGCGTCGCGGTTCTCGTAGTCCTCTCCCTGCAACACGGCCACGAACTCGTCTCCGCCCACCCTGAATACGGGGCTGTGGTCGAAGGTCTCGCAAATTATCTGTGCGGTGACCTGAAGGTGGATATCCCCCTTGTCGTGACCGAATTCGTCGTTTATTACCTTCAGGTTGTTGCAGTCGAAGGCTACCACGGCGAAGGCGAGGTTGCTTTCTGGCTCGCTCATCTGGGCTCGCAGGCCCTCCATGTAGTAGTTGAACGCTCCCTTGTTGCGAAGCGACGTGAGGGCGTCGGCGTAGGCCAGGTCGTTCAGGTCGCCGATGTAGACCTTCAGGTTCGCCACGAGCCTGTTGAAGGTTTTCGCCAGCACGCCCACCTCGTCCTTGCCTGCGTAGTCGAGCTGGCAGTCGTAGTCTCCGCCATCCACGCGCTCGGCCATCCCGGTAAGCTTGCGCAGGGGCCCGGTTATGCGCCCCGAGAAGACCATGGCGAGGAAGATGAAGAGCGCGAGCATCGCGAGGAAGGTTAGGGCCACGTTGTTCGCCCATGTTTTCCACCCGGCGTCCACTTCTTTTACGGGAACGCAGACGTTCAGGCGCATGCCGTTTTCAAGGGGCAGCCAGATCCCGAGCTTCTCGGCGCCATCGTAGGTGTAGCGCACGAGGTTATCCTCGCCCAGCAGCCCGTCAGGCACTTTGGGCTGCTCCTCCATCGTCGTCACGTCCATGCGCGGATGGTAGATTATGCCGCCCTCGGTGTCGTTGATGAACGCGTAGCCGCTGTCGTACAGGGAGATGTTATCCACCTGCTCGGCCATGGTCGAATAGTCGATCTCGATGCCGAACACGCCCACGAACGTCCCTTCGTGGTAGATGGGGATGTTGAACGAGAGCACCCGGGCGCCCAGGTTGTCGGTGATGTAAGGGGGAAGCCACACGGGTTTCCCATTCTCCTTGGGCACGGTGAACCAGACCAGCTTCGAGGTGTCGCTCGTGTCGTACTGCGTGATGTCCGTCACCTCGTGCGGGTAGAACTCCCCGTCCTCGCCGCGCACGTACCAGAACCCCCCGACGTTCGTCGATACCGCCGGGTCGATGCGGTAGTAGTAGGTCATCACGCCGTCGGTCTTGGACATGATCCTCTTGCAGATCTCGCTCACGCGGTCGAGGTGCGCCTGCAGGCGCGCGTCGTCGGCTCCGTCGAGGTCCGACTCGATGTAGGCTTCCACCATCTCCACCGACTGCTCGACGCTGCTAAAGTAGTTGTCGAGGTTCTTCTCGCCGGTCTCGCAGAGGCGCTTCAGCGTCTCGTTCGCGCTGGCGTAGCCCATGTCTCGTACGGCGCTGATGCCGTAGACCGATGCGACGACCATGGTGGCGACGATCATGCACGTGCATAGCAGCGTTATCTTCGTTCGTATGGAACGCATCAGCTTCCTTCTTCCTCTCGGCTCGGTCATGCGTGGTCGCAAAGCCGCACGGACCGGCCTTCGCCCACCAACGTCTGGGCCGTAGCGCGGTCGAACTTGCTCCCGACTACCATATCCCTGCCCTCGCGCTTGGCCTTGTAGAGGTTGTCGTCCGCCTGACGCATCATGAGCCTGAGGTCGGACTGGAGGCGAGGCACGCCACAGACGTACCCGCCCGAAAAGAGGACCGGCTTGCCATCCGCACCTAAGGACAGCGACTCCATCTGCCCGCGTATCCTCTCGCACGCCGCGTCGAACTCGTCATCCGTCCAGTCGGAGACGATGACCAAGAACTCGTCCCCGCCGTAGCGGTACGAGCACTCCGGGCCAAACGTGCCAAGGAGAACCGTGCCGACGTCCCTCAGAACGAGGTCGCCCGTCTCGTGCCCGTACGCATCGTTTATCCCCTTGAAGTTGTCCAGGTCCACCATCAT
>ONMP01000179.1 GCA_900318935.1 uncultured Actinomycetes bacterium | reverse complement strand
CGTCCGCAGCGAGACAAGAAAGCTTGTGGGGGTATCCTGCTCTACAAATTGGTCAAACAGCTGATTGCTCTCCAAGATGCAGTACGCGATTGCGTTGAGTATCTCTTGCGAATCGTCGTTGCGTTCCTTCTCCTTGACCGTTTCCAGTGGCATGGGATGTTGCGTGAAGAGGCTCTCGTAGTGCATTGATACTGTCGTGCATCTCGATAGCAATACATCCTCAACTGTCGAGATAAGCCGCTGCTCGACAACGTCGTACCTCTCCTGAAATCGTTCGTCAGAAATGTTGCCAAGTAACTCGAGCATTTTTTCATAGTACTCATCCTGCTCGGAGGCCATCCTCGCCCTTGTTGGATCTCTTTTCACTGTCACATCGCCATAGCTTATTGCGTCGGCACAACGTCCTCGTATATATATATGTCCAAGTAGATTAGCCGAATGGCTATGGCAAGGAACAATGGGTCCTGATATTCCCCAGGATTTGTAAGTTTGAACTCGTAGCAGCTGGCGCGTATGGACGCCAAGATGCTAAGACAATCGAGACGAATGTGTGCAGATCTTCTTCTAATCCCGTCATACCTTACCCCTACACAGGCCAAACTTTCAGCACATCCCAGCGCCTCTTTTATGAGCATCTTCCTTGCACCATGCGTACGAACGTGACGCAACTCTCGCTAGATGCACTGCAAAACCCGTTCGAGTCTGTCAGAGTATTGATCTGAGTATTGGCCGTCGAACACGTTGGGCTCTATCGAGGCATGCGTGTCGTACAGACGCTGCCGTTCCTCGTATGCGTCAAGAGATGCAAATAACCAGTACATGGCAGAGGTAAGTGCAATTCTGCGGTTATCCAACATGTTCAACCGAAGGGGAACTGTTACCGTGTTTGAGGTGAATGACGGAGGCACGAACGTTTCTACGGGATTATAAGCTGATAAATCGTCTTCAACCAACGAGAAGACTGGCTTCTCTCGCTCCACTGCCAACGCGACCAGCTGGCTGCAGATGGCCATCTCGTCATCGTCTGCAGAGGCGCGTTGCGTGATTATAACGACTGCATAGCGCGCGCTGTTTAAGGCATGTGGTGAGACTGTGTACAATCTCCCCGAGTTTGATGAGACGTTAACCCCCCTTAGCAAGAGGTGTTGTTCTATTTCTTTTCCCAAGTCATTGTCCACGCCCGCATATCAAAGAAGTACAGTACCGTATGGCATGTTCAATCACGCTCCTCGCTTTTTCAACATTGGTTCTATTTCCACAAGCGGCCGGGTTCCCAGTTCATCATAATACCAACGCCCTCCGCGCAGCGGCTACGGCATCATCATTGGACTCTTCCGGCATCGCGATGGCTCGATGGAGATGCTCGCGAACGATGTGACGTATAGGTCAACATCCAACTCGATTGCGTCCATGAACTCATCAAAAGAGCATACCACGACATGTGGGGCATCCGAACGGACAGCTCGACAGACTCCGTGGCACGATGCGACAACAATTCTGTGTCATGTGTCCTTCTTGCACATCGAGAGCGACAAGAAGCCACTAAGCCTGCTGACCCTCTTCGAAATCGCAGGTATCATCGATGCAAGCATCAAAGGGGGTTTTCTCGAGTTCTGATGCAACGAGTGCCCGATATTTTTTAGGAATCAATCGGTACCCCAGACCGAACCTACCCGAATCGAGTGCGTGGTTTGAGTCGTTTTAGGACGCCCGAGTGCGTGATTGGGACGTCTAATCACGCATACGCGATCTTCAAGATGACAAGAACCACGCACTCGATTAGCAATCACACACACAGCTAGCCGAAGATGGGTCGCCTTCATCGCTCTCCCCGGTGCCTATACCGTGGATGGGGAAGGCGGCCCTGTGGCGCATCTGTTCCAGTTTAGCCTCGCGAATCCGCACTCCTCGAGGGCGTCCATGAGCTGCTTGCAGGTGCCTATCACGTACTCGTCCACTACCTCCTCGCTGTCAAGCACATCGCGATCTTGCAGATATCATCACGAAAGAGTCTCTTGCACTTTTCATGCCCGAGTTTGGCACTCTTCGTGGAACAGGAACTGGCCATCTGTCTCAGCATTTGGAACGGGAAATGTGAAACGATTAACCGCCGCCCGTTCCACCCCGTTTCAAAAAAACCTGAGACACGGGCGTGCCGCACGCGTATATACTGCAGTCAGCAAGAAGGCGACCGAAAAAGGAGAGATGCCATGACGACCGACAGCACCAAGCAGAACCCGACCGCCGAGGTCGAGCCCAGCGACGTAACCGAACTCAGCGAAGAGACACTCGAGGGACTGGACGGCGGTGTTGTTGACACGGTCAAGTTTAATCCGATAATAAGGGCTCTGCGCAAGAAAAGGAAAGAGATACCGAACGAGTTGGACGAGCCCAAGGACGGCGGCGCCACCGGCTCGTGGTAAGGTCAGGACAATGGGGACGGAGGAGTTTGTCCGGGATGTGACCACGATCCCACTGTGGGATCGTGGTCATCCGTTCAGCAATTCGAGGAGGCGGGCAGTGTCGAGGGGCCGGATGAGCTCCTGGCCGTCTCGCAGCCCAAGCTCCTCAACTGACGCGTCGGCAAAGACCGCGTCCGCCTCCTCAGGCGTCGTCACCACCTCGCTGGCAAGCAGCATCGCGAGGTCGCGCACGCTAAAGACGTCCGTGATGTGCAAGTACTTGAGCAGGAACTCCACGTCGCCCATGCCGGCGACGTTTTGCATGCTGCGCTCACCAAGATTGAGCCAGATGAACGCCGGGTCCTGCAGGTCGAGTGCAAAGAGATACGCCGCACTGCTAGCACAATTCACGACGAACGAGGACTGAACGGTGGCGGGCTCGAACACCTTTCCCGAATCGTCGATGTCGCGCAGCATGTAGCCCGCACGACATACGCACCCATCGAAGGTGCCTCCACTGAACACGTTGTTGCAGAACACCAAGTAATGACACTTAGGTCCGCCCTCTTTGGCAAGCGCCAGAGGCTCCACGTCAAAGTACTCCGACCCGCCGTGATAGCCGCTCGTCTGGTCGCCCGAAAAGACGAGCGCACCGGGGGTAGTAAATGCCGCGGTACGCCACGAGAACTCGCGCGTTCCCCCGTCGTCATACAGCGCAAAGCAGGAGAGGTCGATGTCGTCTACCTCCTTCCAGTAGGTGAACGCGCGAACCTTCTTCCCTTCGGGCAGTGGGATGCGCGTGCCACGAGACAGCGTGCCAAACCCGCCCATCGACGCGCCCTCCTGTAGCGGGACTGCGGCATAGCGCAGGCCATCGTCTACGTACACCTTGCCGAGCGAGCCGCTGCAAACGCACGAAAGCTGGTCGCGCAGCCACGCCTCGACCCGTTGGGCCATCTCAACGGTGAGGGCGGACCTGCGGCGAGCAAACTCCTCGACTGTCTCGTGGTGTTTTCTCAGCTGTCCCAGGTGCACGAAGGTAAAGTCGCGCTCCTTCTCGCCGGATGGCAAATAAGCCCGTGCGCCATACTTGAGCAACATCTGCACGAGGATGATCCTGTTACGCGAGTTGCAGGCGCCGAACACGTAGGTAATGTCTTCTTCCACGCGATCGGGTTCTCTCGAGGTTTCAATTCGACTGAGCAGATGGTCAAGATGCCGCAGAACCGCTCCGGAGCCCTTGCCAGCCAGCAAGGCGTCTGTGGCGCCGCGCACATCGCCTGCGGCCAAGCACCGCTCCATTGCCGAATACACCGAACGACGGTCCTTGCCGCGAACGGCCGCGCAGAACTCCCTTGCCTCAGCGCATCTCGGTCGGTAGTGCAGGTGATGTAGCAGACCGTTCCACGTACGCTTCTTTTCCAGGCAGGAGTCAATGTCAACGTCGCCGCGCGCGAAGAGCTGATCGAGCACCGCCGTGATGAGCTTCCGGTCGCGGTTGCGCAAACTGAGCTTTTTCAGCTCCGAGACCGGTGCGTATTTGACTATGCTCAGCCCAACGTAGGACTTGCTATGCACCACCTTCAAGTCCTGGTAGCGCATCTTGTGCAGCCACTCCAGCATGCGAATGACGTCGGGAAGCTCGATGTGGCGCACCAGGTCGAGGCTGCCAGTGTCAAGGATGAGCCGGACGGCCGTGTCCTTGCAGGCGCACCACTCCACGAAGTACGTGGGATGGCCGTCGAGAAACGCAGTCAACAGTTCCTGGTTGGTCTCATTGAGCGGACGAGTGCTGGCCAAGAAGCCCTCTGTGGCACGCTCGAGCAGTACCTCGGACTCTGCTTGCGTGATGATGGCGATCTCTTTGGGGGGTGACGTTCTCGGTAAAGGCAAGACGCTCGTATCGAGCCTCAAACACCGAGTGACCCGCCCGCGAGAAGTCGCCAAGGCAGTACGTGCGATAGTAGTGCAGGAGCTGGTCGAGAAGGCGCTCGGTGGGCCTGCTCGCGCGAACCGTCGCGGGAAAGCCCCGATAGAACGGCTCGGCGACAGAGAGGCCGAGGTTGCGTTGGGCAACCCGTAGCATGTGCGGACTGGCAAGCTCGGGTCTGGCCGTGATACGAATCCGCGCGTACTGCCAAAGCGCTACAAGCGTCGCGACCAGCACCTCTTCCTGGCCCTCGTCGTACTCGGCGGCATCGTCAACCTCGGCAACGAAGTAGCCCTGCGCGAAAAGGTAGTCCTCAAAGATGGGTAGCATTGCGCCTCCAACAAGACGGAAGGGATGGCGGGCGATATCGCAGGACTGAACAAAAAGGACCTGAACCTACCGTTGGAGTAAGCCCTGCTAGCTGCCCGCCGAACCCATTATAGCGGTAACGACAGACGTGAACGGGGACGGAGGAGTTTCACATGTCGTCTCGGGGAGAGGGGGACAGGCTTTTTCGGGCTTTTCCCAGCGTCGAACGAAAACCCGTCCCCCGTAGCGTCGCGCGATAGGCGCCCCACGATGTATAATGGAAAGCCGCTAAGGAGCGAGCACGACTCGTCTCCCCACACCCACCAACGAAGAGGAAGGCTGTTGACATGGACGACACAGACAAGCTTGGCCAGGAGCTGCTATCGATTTATGACTCTTTGACCGACGAGCAGAAGGCTGCGGCGAAGGAATGCAAGTCCCAAGAGGAGCTGCTCGAGTTTGCAGCCAAGGAGCGCATCGAGCTGCCCGAGGAGATACTCGACGCCGTTGCCGGAGGCTACATTTTCTTGGGTCACGACGCTGATTACCTCCATTCAAGCTATGTCGAGGTCATCAACGATAAAACCGGCGAGGTGATGAGCAAGAGATATGATACTACTGCCGAAGCAAGGCAAAAAGCCGCCGAGCTAGGCCAGTCTACCGAGCACATCTACTGGGGTAGCCTTCGAAAGTTAAGAAGCATGGACAACAGCTGCTAGCTGCACACCGGTATGTTCTATCGGCTGAAAGAAGACTTTGCGCTGAGAGCTTGGAAATACACCAACTGTGTGATGTATCACAGATTTGACGCTCTTCCACTCCGCGTGGGCAAAAAAGCGTTTGAGCTGCTGCTCCAATGTGATGGCGAGCACGACTTGCAGAGCAGTGCCGAGCTCGATTCTTTGGTTCGTCTTGGCATTGTTTCGCCTTGCTCCAAGGGAGAGGACCCCAGCGAATGGTCGCGCTATCGTCGCTACGAGCACTGCTTCGTCCCGGCGATGAACCTCATGCTCACCGGCAAGTGCAACTATAACTGTCGCCACTGCTTTAACGCCGCAGACAACGCCGCGCTCATGACGGAGTGGGGCTGGGACGAGCTCATGGGCCTTCTTGACCAGGCTTCTGACTGCGGCATGCACGCCATTACGCTCACGGGTGGGGAACCGATGCTTTATCCGCGATTTCTCGACGTGGTGCGCGAGATCCATCGACGCAACATGGTGCTCGATAAGCTGACCACCAACGGGCACTTCCTCACGGAAGAGACTCTGGATGCTTTTCAGGAGATGTGTTGCAATCCTCAAATCAAGATCTCCTTCGATGGCATAGGCCACCACGATTGGATGCGCAAGCACCGGGGCGCTGAGGAAGAGGCGCTACGAGCACTGCGTCTCTGCGCAAAGAAGGGCTTTCGTACCATGGCGCAGACGCAGGTGTTTCGCGGGAACCTCGACACCCTGCAGGAGACGCTCTGTGTTCTGGAAGACGCTGGCGTAACCTCCACGCGCCTCATCCGGACCACGGAAACCGTGCGTTGGCAGCAGAACGCCCCCGGCGGCTCCCTCCCTCTCGAGGAATACTTCGACCGCATGCTCGACCTGGCGGACTGGTACCTTCACGGCGACCACGCCATG
>ONMP01000071.1 GCA_900318935.1 uncultured Actinomycetes bacterium | reverse complement strand
GTCTCGCTCATGTTCGAGCGCCTCGCCAACCCGGATCTTCTGCCGCGCGAGGTGTTCCTCTCGGCGAAACTCCTGGAACGCGAATCGACGAGGGGGAAGACGAAATGACGCTTCTTGCCGCCATATGTTTCGCTGCCGCGCAAATCGATCTTGCGGGGGACTGGCGGCTTTCCGGCACGGATGAGAAGGGCTCGGCGGTCGAATGCGCTGCCGCCGTCCCCGGCGATGTTCATAGCGCATTGCTCAGGGCGAACCTGATCCCAGACCCTTTCTGGGGATGCAACGAGACGAATGTCCAGTGGATAGGCTTCCATGACTGGATCCGCCAGCGCAAGGGTGCGCAAGAGAGCGCCATCGCCTCGATGGAGCTCTGCGTCAAGAACGGCCTCGAGGTCGTTTCCAACACGCAGGTAAACCGCAAGAACGTCCATACCATGATGCCGACGGCACGACTGCTCAACGACATCGGCGTCCGAGGGATGCGGATAATCCGCACGACGGAGGCACCGCGCTGGGAGGAGAACGCCGCGAACTCATGCCTGAGTCTGGAGGAATACTACCAGGCCATGCTCGACTTCGCCGTGGAGTACAGCAAAAGCGGCATGATGATGGAAGTGGAGACCTGGCAATACATCGGCCTTCTCCCGAAGCTGCAGAGCTATTATCTGAAGCCCGTGAAGTTCGCGAGTTCCGAACGTATGGACAAGGGCTACTGCTGCAATTGCACCCACTCCATGGTCGCGGTCACCTCCGACGGCGAGATCGTGCCCTGCAACCAGATGTCGGGCTACTTCCTCAAGAACGGGATAAGCATGGGCAACCTGCATCAGGCGCCGTTGAGGGACCTGCTCGGCGACGGAGCGTTTGTTAAGTCCGCGAACATGACCGTGGACGACCTTGGCAACAGCGAGTGCGGGACATGTGAGCACCTCGGCTACTGTGGTGGAGGATGCCGTGCCCTAGGCCTTCTGTACTCAGGCAGGCGGGAGCTTACGGGCCTTACGTGCAAGGATGTCACGAAGTGCCGCTTCTTTGAGGACGGCTGGTACCAGAGAATCGTACAGTCCCTTCCCGGATGGACGAACCTGAGTGAGGTCGGGGCCTAAGTCGATCGCGCCCGAGTTCTCGCCAGATTCCCGTTCGGCCAACTGGTGCATGCGCACGTTCCCGCCCCATAGAGGCGGTGCGCCATGCGATGAAGGACGGCATCTTACTTACATCTGCCGAGGGGACTCATCACGCTTCTTTTCCCAGGGGCGCGTGGTCACGCGCCAATGCAGGTAAGCCAAGCACCCTGCTGCCACCACGACAAGGGCGATGCTGGCAGCGATGGGCATGGCGTAAGACCCAGTTAGATCGTAGGCCGCCCCAGCCGCCGTCACGCCCAATGCCGAGGCAAAGCTTGTGACCAGAGAGACGGTCGCGTACGCGTCGGAGTATTGCTCGTCTCCGTAGACATGGCGTGTAAGGAGCGAGATCCCCAGCGATCCGATCGAGAAGCTCGTACCGAACAAGAACCCCGAGGCCAAAAGCGATATCTGACCGCCCAAGTTAAGCAGGATGAGCACTAGGCCGCATGCCGTGGTAACGAGCGAGCAGACGATTGCCCTGAAGGCACCGAGCCTGTCCGCGATGGCACCGAGGGCGAACTTGCTCAACACGTTGCCCACCATAGACGCCGAGAGCAGGAGGGCCCCAACCTGAGCGCTGTAGCCGTAGTCCTGGGCGAGCGACGCCAGATGGCCCGAGAGCGTGGTGACTAGCACGATGGAAAGCACAAAGACGACAAGCACGGCAAAGGTGGGGGAATGATAGACGAGGTCGAGGCCTAGGCCTTGCTTGCCTTCCCTTGCCCGCTCGTCCTCTGCCGCCTCGTCGGCACCATAGGGCGCCATGCCCACCTCCTGGCGTGAGCGGGCAGAGCAGCATAACGGGAAGGATGGTGAGGACGGTGAGTCCCACAAAGCCCAAGTAGGCAGCCTGATACCCGAACCGCTCGATGCAGGCGGTCACGATGGGACTCGCGATGGCCGAACCGATGCCGGAACCCGAGAGCGCAAGCCCCGTGAGCGTACCACGTCCCCTGACGAACCAGTTACCAATGTAGAGCGTGATGACCAACATGGAAGCAGCCGCAAAGCCAATGCCGCGCACCACGGCAGCGACATCCATGACCAGCGTGTTGGGAGCCAGCGCGATGGCCACGCCCGAGCCAGCGACGAGCACGCTTGCCACCATGAGCACGTTGCGCATCTTGTGTCCGTGCGAGAGCGACCACGCAACGACGGGTGCGAAGATGCCGATCGCGATGTTGGAGAGCGAGAAGTGCAGTGTTATGGCACCACGCCCTGCCCCGAGGGCTTCCGACATCGGCGTGTAGAATACTCCGTAGGCGTTGGGCAACCCCATCGTTCCCATAGCCATAATGCATACGGCCGCGGCCACGAGCACGTAGCGCCAGCCCTGTTGTGGCTTGGTGGATTCGGGCATGTTCTTACTCTCCTTCTTTGCGCGCAGCAGATCCATTTTGTTGTTCACCAAACCAAGATAGCATGCACATTGTGGTTCAGGCTCCTCGCCGCGCACAGGGTTCTGCGGGGATAAGGTGCCTCAACAGGAGATGGACCCGGGGTGGTAGGTCGCGCTCGCCGCGTAGAGCGTCACCAACTGTGACTACTGGTTCAGAGCCTTCTCGAACTGCACCGAAATCCACGGCTTCGAGAACCTGTCCGGCATGACGAGCGCCAACTAGATGTTCACGAGCTGCAGCACGAAGCGCCCGTCGTCGGCAAGAACTTTGACGGCGAACAGGCCGTCGGCGTGCCCGGGTATGTTGATGAGCTGGATGGACCCGTCGCCCAGAAGGTCGTAGGACTTGCCGAAGGGCCCCTTGTCATCGTTCCACTCGAACTCGTCGAGTGTGACCATGCCCCACCAGTCCTTGTTGTAGCGCACCCTGTTGGTGAATTTGCTCGCAAAGCGGACCTCGTCCGCCGCCACGACGAAGCGCTTGGCGTCCTTGACCTGCACGAGGCCGTTGGCGTGGTCGCAGTCTAGGTGAGTGAGCAGCACAGCGTCGATGTCGGAGGCCTTGATGCCCATCCTTTCCAGCTGCTCGTCGACGCACTCCCCGAGCGGTACCTGGCCCTGGTTGACCTCGTAGAGCACGAGCGAGCCAAGCGACCTCACCTGCGCCTTCTTGTCGAAGACGCCCTCGGGGCTCATGGCGCGGGCCCAGCCGGTGTCCACGAGGAAGAGGCCCTTGGGGTGCTCTATGAGGTAGGCCGACACCAGCAGCCACAGGCGGCTCTCGCGCGGCTGGAATATTCCGGACGCCTTGATGGGGTTGCAGTGGTCACCCCCGAAGGGAAGGTCGGGCGACACGCACACGGCGCCGGTGTGCAGTACGTGAATCTTGATGTCGGACATGGCGGCTCCTCTCGATTGTCCTCGGCTCATTGCCTAAGACCATTCAACGCGAGGGGTCCGGATGGGAACACTACACGTTCGCGGAAAGTGTTCGGACTTTGCCAGCGGGGCTCAGAGCGACGACACGATGGCGGCGGTGACGCGCACGACCTGTCGCTTCGCCTCCTCGACGCCCGTGGCGTCCGGGTGCTCCATCCACCAGGTATAGGCGCCGATCACGGCGGAGGCGGCCATCTCCGCCACCAGATCCCAGTTCTGGCGCTGGCGGGCTTGCGGATGGCGCCGGGCGAAGTTAGCATTCACGGCCTCCTTCCACCTGGCAACGAAGCGGGCATCCGGCTGGTCGACGAGAAGCGCGCGGAAGTCGCGCCACCTCCCCCTGATGAAGCCGAAGGTCTCGTCCAGAAAGGCGACGAAGTCCATGCTCGGCAGGTCGCCGCCGGAGACGCGTTCGGTGACGTCGGCGAGGCCGGCGAGCAGGCCGTCCTCGACCTCGAGCAGCACGTCGTCGACGTTGCGGTAGTGGGCGTAGAACGTGGTGCGGGCCACGGGCACGGCAGCACAGAGGCCCTTGACCGTGATGCGGTCCACGCCGCTCGCGCTCGTAGATGTGCATGAACTCGGTGCGTATGGCGTCGCGCGTGTCCACCGGGCAGTTCCTTATGGAGTCAATCATCGTCGCATGCATCACGGGGGGTGGGGATATGCCCAAAATGCGGCGGAACGCTCAAGACAACTATTCAAAGATGTTTTGTCTGCCCAAAATGTGGCTATACCCGATAGCCATGAGCCCCAAGACGCCCCGCAGGCTAGTGGGCGTTGCTGGTGGGCGCGGTCGTGCTGGCGCCCGCCCTGGACGTGCACGTCGCCGCTCACCATGCCACGCTCGATGCGGCCTTCGGGTGGAAGATGGCAAGCGAGCCTGCCGACGAGCTGCCGCTGGCGTCCATCTCGTCGATCGACGACATAGAGTCGTTCCGCCGATCGGCGCACCCTATGTGCCGCTACTGTGCCAACGATCGGATGTCCGTCGTAGCATGGGGTCGGTCGCGCCGGGACGAGC
Source organism: uncultured Actinomycetes bacterium (assembly GCA_900318935.1). Classification (GTDB taxonomy): domain Bacteria; phylum Actinomycetota; class Coriobacteriia; order Coriobacteriales; family Atopobiaceae; genus RUG440. The sequence goes on along the minus strand of ONMP01000071.1, from coordinate 15,437 downwards.
GGGAGTGGCGCGCCTAGCACCTCACCGAGCTGGGTGAGCCTGATCAGGGTGCAGGCATGCCGCGACGAGTCGGGGAAGAAGCGCCAGAGGTCAACCTTGAGGTACGCCATGTTCTCGGTCTGCCGAAGCTCGCCCTATTCTCCATCGTTCACCGTGGCCATATCGAAGACTTTGGTGCCACACCGGGGGCAATGGTCTAAGGCCTTTGGATGAATCCAAGCGAGAAGACCAAAAGGATCGCTCCCACCACGATGAAGCCGATGCCGATCATCCTCGAGCTGGAGTCCTCGGAGGTGATGGAGTCCAGGAACTCTTCCCTGGAGATCGCACCTGCTTGCACCTGCTCGAGTTCGCTCACGACGTCGTCTTCAACCAATACAAGCTCGTCTCCTTGCTGCCGCCCTATGAGCGTCACCGGATCGGCGCTGTCTAGCCGTTGGTAAGACAACAGTACTTGTACGTCTCCGATGTCGCTGCCAGTGGAGAGCATGCCGTCTCCGTCCTTGCGCTCGACCACCTTAAGGTCCAGTTCGCTGTGCGCGATGTACTCGCCGCAGGTCGTTGCCAGCTCCTCGGGCGTGAACGTGCCCGTGCTGTGATGAAGGTACGGCGAGACATCCCCCGCGCTGATCTTAAAGCCTGTCAGGCGAAGATCGCCCATCTTGTGATAAGCGGGCAGGTTAACCGGCTCCGGGTTCTCGTGGCGCGCGCCGTCGCCACTAACGTAGGGTTCCCGGCTGGAATCCGCGTTGATCCATGCCTCTACGACGTGGTACTCGGTTCTCGTTTTGTCGTCGAAGTCCCTGAGCTTGTCTTCGCCTCTATCGACTACAACCTCACGCGACTCCTCTTTGTACACCTTTTGGTAGGGAACCCTGCTGTAGCTGATAGCATTGCTGACCTGCAGCCCCGTCTCTTCGTCGACAATAACACCGCCGTCTGCGAGCTCGGGTGTTCCGGAGATGATGACCAGCTTTCCCTCGTTTTGCGGCTCGACCGAGCTTGCCTCCACTAGCTCGCCTGCGACCTTTTTTGCTCTGTCTTCGCTGTTTGCCAACCCCATTGCTATGCCAAGGGCTACGATTACTATGCTTGCGATGAGTAGTTTTGGCCTGATCATGGTCGCTCCTTTTGCAGTCGATGTGGTGCGGGTATGTTACTGCTGGTCTGTTGCTGCGGATTCGTCGCGCGTGCGCATTCCCATTCTTCCCTCGTGATGCAGCTGATGTGCTCGGTCCTCAGGAGACCGCCGATCCGGCAGGGCACGTTCTCCGCAGTGTGATGGTAGCGGAAGCCGCACTTCTCCTGCACGCGCCTGGACTGCTCGTTGCCGTCGAAGTAGCCGCACCACAGCTTCTCGAGGCCGAGGTCCTCGAAGCCGTGACGCATGACCTCGCGGGTGGCCTCCGGCATGAGGCCGCGACCCCAAAACGGCACGCCGACCCAGTAGCCGATCTCGCCCTCGGCATCGGGAACGCCGATGTTGCTCGCGGCGCCGAGCATGAGGCCGATGCAGCCGACGGCGTGGCCCGCTTCCCTCAGCACGACCGCGTATGTCTCAGGCGCCGACAGGACCTCTCGGATGACCTCCTGGCTGTTCTCCACGCTCGTGTGGGGAGGCCAGCCGGCGATGGGCCCGACTGCTGGGTCGCTCGCATATCGGTACAGGTCCTCTGCGTCGCCCTCGTCCCACGGGCGGAGTATCAGGCGCTCGGTTTCTAGCGTTATGCTGGCCTTTCTCGCAAACGATGTCTTCTCGAATTATATGGCATGGACGGGGTTGTGGTCGGACGGGCACATTTTCCGGGCGATTACGGCTGCCGGTGTTCGGTCACGGGGTGACTGGATGGGGACTTGTGACCGTGTGATGCAGGCGTTATAATGCTTACATATAATAACGAAGCTACGGAGGAGGCTGTCATGCGCCATGACGAGCTCGGAACATCAGTATCCATCGAGGACGTCCTTCGGACTCGCTTCGAGCAGAATCTGAATCGCCATGGGGACGTGAGTTGGGAGGAGGTCGAGGTGGCCTTTGGCAAACGCCCCGACCTCCTCGATTCGATTGCGGCGATGGAGGAAACCGGTGGCGAGCCCGACGTTGTTGGCAGGGACGCGACAACAGGCAGCATCCTCGTGTGCGACTGCTCGCGCGAGGCGCCCGTCGGAAGGCGTAGCCTCTGCTATGACGACGAGGCACTGCGCAAACGCAAGAGAAACCCGCCCAAGGGGAGTGCGCTCGCGCAGGCAGCCCAGATGGGCGTCTCGCTGCTCTGCGAGGACGAGTACCGCCTGCTGCAGACTCGCGGGGAGTATGACCTCAAGACATCGTGCTGGATTGCTGTCCCGCCTGACATCCGCCGGCTCGGTGGCGCGCTGTTCTGCGAACGCAGGTACGGCAGGGTCTTCGTTTTCCACAACGGAGCCGAATCCTATTATGCCTCACGAGGGTGGCGCGGCATTTTGCGTCTGCCCCTCTCGTCTGTGGAAGGTGCGTAAAGGCATATCATGTCTCGTTCTCCTTTGTGAAGTGCGGTGGTCATCGCATTTCGCAGCGCGCTGAACAAACAGTACAATGCTCATAGGTGAGCAGCTCGATGGACAATGGTGATCACCGTGTGCTCGGCCGTGGGTATGCCCTGGCATCCGAACGACGAGCGAGAAGCGACGAGTGGAAAGGCGGGCGGTGCCCTATGAACCTTGCCGACAAACCCTCTCAGATAACGGTGTTCGACGCGCTGTACTCGATAGCCGCCGCACATGGCAGGGGAGAAGCGCTGTTCGGAACAGCATCAACATCGCGAGGGACGCCTACGAGCGCACGCTCGTAGGTGATGGCTACCCAGAAACTTACCTCGAGTTTCCCCTCTTGGGACCGCCAGCCGCCGCGGTTCGACTTGCTCACGGTCCACAGCACCGTGCAGCCCGGGTCTCGGTTCGCGTCGGGGGCAGGCTTTGGCTACCAGGCTATGTTCGACTGGTTTTCGGGCGTCTGCGATATGGACCATGATGTGAGCTGCGGAATCGAGCTCGACACGTCGGTTGGCGAGACCGAACGGGCGGGCGTGTACCTGCAGTACCGCGAACACCTCGATTTGGTCGTGCCATTCTTGGATTCCATTGGCGAGGAAGCCCGGGCGGCGAGCTTCCTGACCGTGGCCGATCGCATGCCAGACGGCTGGCCAACAGCTTATGTGGGCCTCTTTCCCGGACGAGCAGGCACCCCGTTGCGAATCGGTGGCTACATGGGACACGCCATGCAAAAGGCATGTGCCAACGACTCAGTGCTTCTTACCGCTCAATTCGACCAGATCGGCTTTGCTGCCTACGACGGCGAAATGCTCTCGCGGTGCAGCGCACTCCTGTCGCTCGCACCGTCCGTCGACTTCCAATTCGACATCATGCCCGACGGGACCTTAAGCGACGTGTTCGGGCTGTCGCTTTCGTTCAACAATATGATGCCTCGCGATGCCCACGTTTGCATGGAGAGCGGCTACGGCGCTCAAATATGTAGTACCTTTCAGGAATGGGGGCTGGCAGATGAGCGCTGGAGGCTCATCGCTGGTGCAGCGTTCGCCCGGCATGTGCCATTTAGCCGGGCAGATGGATCTGAGGGCAGGTTTGCCCTTTACTGCCTGTTCAACTACGCGAAAGTCAAGTTCGCCGGAGCCGTGGCGCAACCGGCAAAGTTCTACTTAAGGGCATGGCAACGCCGATCTTCATGAGCATGCCCCATTTGCGCCGGATGCCATGGATGGGCACGGCGAACTGCTGAACTGGTACGCGTTCGAGCCCCGTGAAGGTGGTGGGCTCGCACTCGCGTACGACGTGGGAGACGGCCGCATCGACGCTCCTGCCGTGCATGTTAACGTGAATGCTGCCAAAGCTTTCGACATCGAGGGATTCTTCTTCCACGTCGGCAGGCTGGATGCAATGGCGCTGTACCACGGCTTTGCAAAACGGCTTCCGCAGGGTTGGCATATCTGGTACTTCGGCGTGCATCCAGGCAGGCCGGGCGCTCCCGTCCGAGTCGACTGCTTCGTTGACGAGGCCCTGAAACGCGTGTATGCGGCCGAACCCGCGAGGCTGGAGGAAGATCTCCAAAAGCTGGATTTGCCATCGAAGGCTCGACGGTGCGATGCGTCGGCGCCGAAGTGGCTGCGTCTCCCTTTGGCATGGAGCTTCAGTTCGACATCCTCTCCGACGGGTCAATCGGGCGAACCATGGGCGTTTCCGCCCAGCTTCCCTTTGTGGCCGCGAGCGAGGCACGCCTGCTTTGGGAGCTTGCCGGAGAAGCAGCGCAACTCATGGAATTCGCCGCGAACTCACGTATTGCCGACGCCCGATGGCGCCGTGTTCGGGACACCATTTTCTCGAAGGTGGTGCAAAACGACAACAACTTGCAAGCGTTCTACTGCATCCCTGTGTTTGTGAAGTTTCGAGTGCGCGCAAACAAGCTCCTCGATGCGAAGCTTTACCTGCAGGCAGGCGCGGCTGGCTTGTCGCGTATGCGTAGGCCATCCCGTGACGACTAGGTTTCCAAAGGGTGACACATGTGACGGTGTCGGCGGATTCGGCACTGTCGATATGTCGAAAAGCCATTAACCGACCTAAGATGACCAGCGTATTTTCGCATATTAGAATAGTAGGCGAGTCATTGTGAGGTTATTCACAAGGCTGACCGGGCTGGAAGGAGACAAGTATGACAGACTTCAATGATTTGACTTCCGAGCAGATGGAGAAGGCGAGGGCGTGCAAGAGCACCGACGAGCTGGTCGAGCTCGCCGAATCCGAGGGAATCGAACTCACCGCCGAACAACTCGATGCCATCGCTGGCGGCTCGTGGATAAGCTGCTTGAACGAAACGTGGTAGTGCTCGGCTCGAACGCATTTGCCCGACACGACGCGACGATCGCGATTGTCGACGGTCGCGTCGTGGCGATCCTCCAATTCCTTTGGCAGGAAGGTACCGTAGATGCCTGGTGAAGGGTCCGATGTGTGAGCGTTTTGCGGTAGGAAGAGGGAGCCATGGTCAGGCGCACGCTCATGCAGCGCGACCGGGAGCTGGCCGACTTCGAGGTCGACTCGGTTACGGGTGAGGTCCGCATCATCGATGTGTTGAACGACAGCTTGGTTGCTTCTTTGGGGCTGGCCCGAAAAAACGGGGATCAGGTTTTGACTGCGTTCATGATGAGACGCGCCATGTCGCCCATGCGCAAGGACAAGGACAACGTCCTTGCAGCTTTTGGGGCAAAGTCACCTGTTGACCTTGCGCTCATGGGGCATGGCCTCTCCCTCACCGATCAGTTCTGGTACCGCACTCCTGATTCTTCCGAACGCTGGGAAGACGTGAACTTCTTCGATAACGAATGGGACCCGGGCTTTGGCACGGCGGTTCTTTTGGGCGATTACGCCCGCCTCACGGCCTGCTCGCTCGACGCCCCCGAAGTCACGACGCCCGGTCACGCCGTCAAAGCGTGGGAGCGCAACGATGACGTCATCTACCTTGTCAAGGCAACCGAATACCCCGATGGCGTCGAGCTCGTGGGAGCCAAGTTGGGATTCGAACTATGTTCCTTGCTCTTCGGCGATGGTTGCTGCGTCCCCTTGGATGTGGTGGAACGCTATGGCAGGCCCTGTTCAATCAGCCCACTCATGCTGGATGGCAATGAGGAGCTCGCCGACGGGAATCGACTCTTCGCGATGGCGGATATGTGGGAGAGTTCCAGCCTGAGCAAGGGGGGCATCACGACGGAGGCATGCGACGCCCTCATCGATGCCTATGCGTCCATCGGAGTTGCGGATGCCTCGGCACACGTGGCCAAGAGGGCATGTTTCGCCTGTCTCTCGTTGCTTTTGGAGTTCAACCCGGGTAACTTCGGTGCCATCCGCAAAATCGATTCGGATGTGTGGCGCGCGGCACCCATCTTTGATTATGACGGCGCTTTCGGCTTCCCGCTCAACGGCGTTTCGGTTTCGTTTTTGTGCGAGAACCCCTCTTTCGTCGAGCTGTTCTGCGCCCATCGCTTCTCTTTCCTCAGGCCATATTGGGACTGGTCCTGGTGCGATTTGCAAGCACTCGATGGCTTCGAGAACGTCATCATGGCGGCATACGCTTCCTGCCGGGATCTACCGCCAGTCTTCGCAGAGCTCATTGCCCATCTGTTCGTTGCGCAGCGCGACTACGTGAAAAAGGTTGCGTCGGGCGGACGGGCGTAGCGATGGGCCTTGGGAGCACCCGAGCTATGTGAACGCGGCGGGCGAGGACATGGGTACGAGGAACTGCATACACGTCAACGAGGATAACACGAACTGGTCGGAAGCGAACGATACGAACGGTTGGTACGCGCTTACGACTTCTTGGTACTTCAGAAACACCATCTCCGTTACCGGCACGGTCAACCTGATTCTCTGTGACAGTCCTAGTGGGAGTTTTACTCTTACAGCAGAAAAGGGTATTGTTCTCAACCCGGACTCGCACCTGATCGTCTGGGCGCAGAGTGGCGGCACCGGCAAGATTACAGCATACGGTGGTGAGGAGTACCATCCCGGCATCGGTAATTATGCCCCGTATAATTCCGGAAACTTGACGATCAACGGCGGCAACTTCAATGTGTCGGGCGGAAATAACGCTCCAGGTCTCGGCAGCTGCGGAAGTAGCAGCGGTGACATCACCATCAACGGCGGTGGTGTCAATGCAACCGGTGGCCACAAAGCCGACCAAGAGGCCAACGCTCCTGGCATCGGTGCCAGCGATTTGTCTGTCTCCGACACTGAAGTCTTCACCGGAACCATGAACAACATTTACTTTTTACGGCGGCAACACGACCGCGAATCGCACTGGCAGCTGTCCTCCTATCGGCGACAGCACGAATTCTACGGGCAGCATCCACCTCGCCGTCGGTATGACGATACAGAATGGCGTACTGGATGAGATTATAGCGGCACGCTTTCCCAAGCCAATCTTGACGCCATGGGGGGCAAGACGCTGGTAATGGCCCACGAACACAGCGCCGGGACCATGACGCTTGTCCAGGAAGTTGCGCCGACCTATGACCCCATTACGAACGAATACACAAACGGCAGCATAGAGCACTACGACTGCCCCACATGCGGACGCCACTTCGTATCAGAAGACGGGCAGTTTGTCAGCAAGACCGAGGCAGAGCTTGCATTGCCGTATTTCGTCTTCAGAAGCACCGACATTGGCGGCTATAGGCTTTGCGAGGTGATTGGGTTCAACGGCACGGATGCCAACGTGGTTATCCCCGACAACGTGCCCTCCAACTATCCTGACGAACATCAGCGGGGCAATACCATCACAGCTGTAGATGCCAATACCTTCAAGGATAATACCGATCTCACAAGCGTGACGGCGGGCAACAACCTCAGAGGTATATACGAAAGCGCATTTGAGAACTGCATCTCGCTCAAAACCGTGACGGTCGGCAGCAGCTTGAACAGTATCGGCACCGACGCCTTCAAGGGATGTGCTGCTCTGGAGAGCTTCACTTCAACTTCCAAGGAAGTAATTCTTTACTTCTATGTCGAGGGCGATGATGCCATAAATCCCCCTCGTCTTGCCGAATACTCATTCGACAAAGAAACCGACGTAACCTTCCATGGTCCTCACGGCAGCAAACTTCTCGAGATATCGAATAAATACACGAATAGCAGCTTTGTCCCCACCGACGAGCACGTGGAACCCACATGGACCTGGGCGCCGGATTACAGCAGCGCGACGGCTACGTTTAACTGCAACGATACCTGTGAACTAAATGGTGGAACCAACGCGGAGTTCACAGCTAATAGTGAACTCACGGTAACCAACACCAGAGCGGTCTATACCGCGAGTGTGGTCGTTGATGGCAAGACCTACACAACGGAGCTTTCTGAGCCTACGACCTTAGATGCGCAGGTCTTCGGCCACACGCTCACGCTCGAGGGAGTCATTGGCGTGAACACCTACCTCGTGCTGGGTGATGACATAACGGATAACGCGGAAAACTATGAGGTGGAATTCTGGAATGGCGACACGCTGGTCTCTTCGACGAAGGTCTCCGAAGTCACGCCACAAGAAAGGCCAAACACCCGAGCAACGAGCCTCGTTTACGGGTTTACCATGACCACCGTGGCCAAGGAGATAGGCACGAAGTTCACGATGAAGATCAAGGGGCCGAACGGTCACATTGCCTTCGCCAACAGCGACGGCACGACGGTTGACGCAGAGACGGGACTGCCCTACTCGATAAACGACTACCTGGATGACAGAATCGCTAAGAGCGAAGACGAGACGATGGTGCGGCTCGCCAAGGACATGAAAGCCTACGGAACCTACGCCAAGCACTACTTCGACGTACGCGACATCGGATCGAGCGAGCCTTTGCCGACAATCGATGGCTTTGTGCCTGTCACAGCGGACGACCTCCCCAAATACACCGTACCGGAAAACATTGGGCATTTCACCTACAAAGGCACGACGCTCATGCTCGAGTCGAATACGTCGTTCCGCATGTATTTCGAGACGCCCGAAAACAGCAAACTCACCATCACGCGCAATGACGTCGAAGGCAGCCTCGAGATCAAGTCCGTCGAAGGCGGTAAGTTGTGCTACGTGGAGGTGCCGGACATCGTCGCGAAGGATCTTGATGAGGTGTACGAATTCACCATCAGCGATGGCTATGATTCCACCACGGCGAAAAACTACGGTCCGCTTGGCTACGCAAACTGGGCACTCTCAACGACGGATGACGCCCACGAAAACCTGCGCTACGTTATGATGGCGTTGTATCACTACAACCAGTCCGCAAATGTTTACTTCAAGCAATAGAGAGGGCTGTCTGAACGAGACTGATCTGTCGGAGACTTAAGCTGATAGTTCACTTGCTCCGGTACACGCAGGGGGCTGGTCGCTGCATTTCAGCGGCCAGCCCCCAAACTTACTGCTCCTCAGGGTGAAACTCCTCCGTCCCCGTTCACCAGGCGAAGCCAGCAGAACGCACCCAAGGCAATCAACGGGATTCCGGCTACAAGACCGAGCGGAGAGGGCCCGAGAGGGGTCTGCCCGACGGCGCAGAAGATGACACCGAAGTTGGCTATCGCGTTGAAGGCTCCATGCGCGAGCGCGCAGGGCCACACACTGCCCGACCTCTGCCGAAGCAGGCAAAGCCAGCAGGACATCGCGGTGCACGTCAACGTCATCGTGAGGATGCCCGCGATGGGAAAGCCCGCATATCCCATGCTGTAGTTGTGTCCCATCGCGATGGCCGGAGCGTGCCACAACCCCCAGATGATGCCCGTGACCAGCGCGGCGACACGGGGCGACTTGCGCTCGGACAGGGTAGGAAACAACATGCCGCGCCAGCCAAGCTCCTCGCCGAACGCGGGGATCATGTTGATGAACGGCGCCACCGTCAAGGAGGCAACAAGCGTGACGACAAGCATCACGTCCATAGGGGGCATATGGCTCGTCAAATCGTCGGCGGATAGTCCCGCTGCGGTTGCCGCCGTTTCCAGATAGGACCGCATGGTGGGGTCGAACCATTGCGGGTTCGCAGCGAAGAATACGACGCATCCGAGCAGGGCGACGGCAGCTGGCGCGAGCCAAGCAATCAGGTAGTTGCGTATGTTTTGCCTGACAAGCGGCTTCCAGGTCAAGCCGATGCGCTCTTCTGGCTTGCAAGCCAGATTGGCTACGAGTGCGCCTGCAAGCGGGAAGAACATGCTCGTCGCGATAAGACCCATCATCAGCGGCGATGAGGCCTCGCCGTTTGCAAAGGTGCCCAAAACGAAGCCCGATGGAATCAGGACTCCCCAGGTCAGGCCGAACGTGATAGTCAGGAAGATGGCAAGGCGTTTCATCGGGCAATCTCCTCCAGGCTCTTCACGACGCGCTTGAAGCGCGGGTTGTCGGCCAGAGAAACAAAAGCGGGGTTGTTGGCAACGCTTTCTACCAGGCTCTTCTTGTTGAGCGCGTCATCGCGCGGAGTGCTCGTACCCACGACGTTCACGTCCTCGAGCCAAGACTCAATCTTGTCGAAGAACGCATCGCCGTGAAGCTTGATGGGGAACTCGAGCTTGGTGCTTGCCCGCTCGTAGTCTTCGAGGCAATCGAGTGCGCGGTCAACATTGCCACCCATGCAAAAGGCGATTGCAAACGACAGATGAATCGCCGCAGCGTTCACATAGACGTCTTCCAAATCGAACGTATCGATGAGTGCGCAGGCACGACCGTGAGCGGCGTGGAGTTTCGAGGGATTGTCAATCGAGAGCATTCCCAGCTGCGCCAGGCGATTGAGGTTCAACACGGTCGATTGGAAGAGCGCACCTTGCATGATCTTGTCCGCCTCGTCTGCCTTACCCAATGCGTCGTACGCGTTGGCAAGCAGGATGTCTGCACCCATATCGACAATGCGTGCATCCCCCAGCGCCTCGACCGCGGCTTGTGGATTGCCGATTGCGAGCTGGAAGCTCGCCTCCACGGACTCTGCCAGCCTTACGTCGGCAGACGACTCCGAACGGCGCCTTATGCGACGGCAGAGGCCGATGGCTTCACTGGCCAGCTCCTCGCGCCTGGACGGCCCCGCAAGGTCAAGGTGGTTCAGGTAGAGCAGCGCGATCTGGGCGATCAGCGGGTAGCACGAGTAGTAATCTCGGACGAGCTGTTGGCATGCATCATGTGCTGCCTCGAACGGTTCGGTCGCGAACGCCTCGCGCAGCCGGGCGCATTCACGCTGGATGTTCTCCCGGCTCATCTGTGGCTCGTAGCCGATTAGCTCGTCGATCGTTATCCCGAAGTAGGTGGCGATTCTGGGTAGAAGCTCGACGTCGGGATAGCTCTGCCCCGTCTCCCATTTCGATACCGACGCCTTCGTGACGCCAAGGTGACGCGCGAGGTCGTCTTGGGTCAGACGCGACTCTTTGCGATGTCGATAGATGTTGGCGCCGACCGCGATTGCAGGTCCCATAGTCGCTCCTCGTTGCATTGGCCCCTTCTTGCGCGTTTCAAGGATACGACGTATGGGCGCATTTGCCGAGCGATGAGCAGTTGATTTCAGTTGAAGAAATCAACCAACAGTTGTCCCGCGTATCGGCTGACTAGGGCATTCTCTTCTCGAAACGGAACATGCCGTCTTGGAACCGATCGCTCGTCTCCCCATGGCTTGAATCGGAATCGTTGGGGTCCGGGTGATGGCTGTTGAAGAACTCGACGATGTGGAAGCCGCACCTGTTCACGTAGAAGTGGATGTTGCGCGTCTCGAAGTACGGCGTGACCAAGCCCCAGACCCTCACGTCGGGATAGGCCTTCTCGATCTCGCACCAAGCTGCGTAGCCGATGCCCTTGCTGTGGGCACGCGGACTGGTGAAGAGAATCTCGAGCTCGCCCCTCTCCCCTTCCACCTTCACGATGGCACCGCCGACCTTCTCGCCATCCCGGACTATCCGCCACGCCTCACCCTCGTCGATGGATTGCTCAATGGTCGCGCGAGAGATGATCTGGCCGCCTTCCTCGAAATGGTCGTCACGCAATCCGAACTCTTGTGTCGCGCCGAACATGAACGCCTCCTGGTTGTCGAGGATGAACTGCTCGCGGTCGTCATCTTCCAACCGTTCCAAACAGACGCTGTTCTTCTCCACCTTTACAGCCCTTCCCTTCTCAAACCGAAAGCTCTTCTCGGGATTTTAAGGCATGGGCGGGATTGTGGCGAGGACGCAATCGAGTTCCGCCGCAGCGAGGTTCCCGCCAAGAGACCGATCCGCGAGCCATCTGGGCTCCCGTTTCACTCGAACCACGCCACGGCACGTATCGGCGAGCCGTCGCAGTCCGCGATCCTTAGCGGGAAGCAGCTGAACCAAAAGAGGTCGTCCCCGCAAAGCCCCAGGTTGCAGAGGTTCTCGATGTTGACGATGTCCTTGCTTTCGAAAAGCCTCCTGTGCCTGGGGAGGCTTTCGTCGGCGATGGGGTCGAGCCCAATCACGTCGAAGCCAATGCCCTTGTAGTCCCCCTCGAGGATGAGGTTCAAGACGGCGTCGTCGACGCAGGGGTAGTCCCCGAAGTAGGCGTCAGTGCCCCAGCGGGCATCCCACCCGAGCCTGAACAGCAGGAAGTCCGCATCTCCCACCTTCTGCCCGTAGGGCTCCAGGCGCTCCGTCGTTATGGGCTCGCCCTCGCCGAGGCCGGTGCAGTCGATAACGAGCGCCTTGCCGATGAATTGGTCGGGCGGGAAGGCGTCGAGCGTGGCCCCGCCCGCAAACAGGTGCGCCGGCGGGTCCATGTGTGTCCCGGTGTGCGTGAACATCGAGATCCTCGTCTCCTTGAACCCGTCCCTCTCGTAGGTGTTCGCGGGCTCGAAGGAGGGCGGCTCGGTGACGGGGTAGACCGGCATGCCCTCCTCTATGACGTGGGTCAAGTCGATGACCTTCATTGCAATTCCTCCCACTAGGCGTCGGGTCCGTCGTCCACCTCCCATTCTAAGACACTGGCGTGCGCGAACGGGGTATTCCGGCTAAGAGACGGAACCTCATGGCCGAAATGCCACGTTCGTTGGCGTAGTGGCGTTCCTCGAGATCGACGTCCGTGTGGCAAGAATCGCCACGCCAACGTCAATCTCCAGGAACGCGTGCCACGGCAACGTCAAATCCATGAGCAGTGGCCCTCACCAAACCAACGACCTACGATGGTTTCAGCGCGCCTTTTCTCCGTGGCAATTGCGTGTCTGGATACACAAGAGTTAGAATAGGCTAACTAGGCAGATCGCAATGTGGCAGTCAATGAGCCCAAAGCGATGTTGAAGGAGGCAATTGCATGGCGGATGGCGCACATGAGCTGGGTGTGGTCGAGGACACCCTGTACGTCCCGATGCTGGGCAGGATCTACGCAAGCGAGCGCTTCAAGGGCATCCTGTACGACGAGAAGGCGCTGGAACTCAAAGACAGGCTACCCGCCGGGATGATGGAGAGCAGCACGCAGACCCAGTACACCTACCTGGCCTCGGCATCCCGCTCCGCCAACATGGACCGCCACATCGCGGACTTCCTCGCTCGCGAGCCAGTCGGCGTCATCGTGCAGCTCGGCGTGGGACTCGAGACCACCTTCTACCGGGACGACGACGGTCGCACCCGATGGTACGGCGTCGACCTCCCCCATGTAATCGACTACCGGCGCACGCTGCTTCCCGATCACGAGCGCGAGCACTATATCGCCGGCGACGCATTCGAGCCGGATTGGATCGAGCGCATCCGCGCGGACCACGCGCACGCCCCACTCCTCGTGACCGCTAGCGGCCTGTTCTACTACTTCGATGAGAAACGCGTGGTGGGGCTGATGCGCATGCTCCAGGGGTTCGGGGACGTCGAGCTCGTCTTCGACGCCGTAAACAAGAGCGGCATGGCGATGATGCGCAAGAAACACATGAAGACCGTGGGGCACGCGGACGCGCAGATGTTCTTCTACGTGGACTCCGCCGACGACCTCGCCGCCAAGGTGGGAGGCGGCGCACGCGTGCTGTCGGAGGAGGCGTTCTACCGTAACATCGACAAGTCCGGCCTCACGCTCTCGACCAAGGCGAGCATGGCAGCCTCCGACCTGCTCGGCATGGTGAAAATGGTCCACCTCAAGCTCTAAAGGGGAAAGCATGAAATACGGGCTCATGGGACGTTTCATCAAAACCGCCTTCAGCAAGACGGCGCATCAGGTGGACCACAAAACACCAGATGCGCCATCAGAGAGACCTCGATAACGTGCTGGGCTACTCCCCTACGCGGGTTCTGTTACACGTGCGGCTCGCATACCGAGTAGGGACAGCCTTACCGGCGACGGAAACGCGATCCCCGCGCACCTCGCAAAGGAGCTCACCACCGCACTCGGAATCTACCAGACGCGTAGGGCGTGCTTCCGACCCGCTTCGTCGGTATGTACATGGCCTTGGCCGGCGATGAGGCCGACAAATCTATCCCGAGCTCAGCGATTCTTTTTCTCTGCGTCCATTAGGAGCCCACTACCTCTTTCTCGTTGTTTCTGGCCACCTCTGCTCGTGCTTCGCGTCAATCGTGGGCAGCAACGGCACGACGTTAGTTGGCGCCGACACTGACCGCACGCATTTCCGCACTCTAGCCCATGGCGCTTACGGGACGTCGCGGCCGATAGCCGACTACGACCAGCTTCCCCGAGCAGGCGGGCATCTCGAGCGAGATCGCGCCGTCCTGGCAGGCGAGCAGCTTCCCCCCGGCGTCCGGTGTCGTGCCGCCGTAGCGCTGCCAGTCGGTGTCGACGAGCACCGTGGCAGACGTCGCGCCTTCGATTCGGAACGTCCGCTTGGCGGCCTTGTCAGACAGGTTGAGCGCGCACATCACGCAGGACCCCGCCGCGTCCCTGCGCAGGAAGGCGTACACCACGTCCGCCTCGCCGTTGGCCTCAACCCACTCGAAGCCGTCCTCGTCGTAGTCGAGATCCCAGAGGGCGGGCGCGTCCCAGTAGGCGGCGTTGAGCTCGCATGCGAAGCGGAAGAAGGCGTCGTGCGCGGGATACGTGCGCATGAACCAGTCCTGCTCGCGGCGCTCGTCCCACTCGCGCAGCTGCGCCACCTCCCACCCCATGAAGTTGAGCTTCTTGCCGGGGTGCGCCATCTGGTAGAGGTAGAGCGCCCGGGCCTGCGCCAGCTTGTCCTCGACGTCGGCCGACGCCATCTTCTGCGCGACGGTGCCCTTGCCGTGCACCACCTCGTCGTGGGAGAGCGGCAGCAGGTAGCGCTCGTTGCCGAAGTATGCCATCGAGAAGGTGAGCTTGTGGTACATGTCGCGACGCGCCTCGGGGGGCGTCTGGAAGAGCTCGAGCGTGTCGTGCATCCAGCCCATGTCCCACTTGTAGTCGAAGCCGAGGCCGCCCTCCTCGACCGCCGTGGTGCAGCCCGCAAGGCTCGTGGAGTCCTCGGCGACGGTGAAGCAGCCCGGGTTGAGCGAGCGCAGGCCGCTGTTGAAGGTCTTCACGAAGTCCATGGCCATGCCGTTGACGCCGCGCGCCTCGTCGCCCTGCCAGTAGATGATGCGGCTTATGGCGTCGAGACGGATGCCGTCGAAGTGGTAGGCGCCGAGCCAGAAGTTGGCGGCGCTCTGCAGGAACGAGCAGGTCTCGCCCCTCGAGTGCATGAAGTTGCGGCTGCCCCACTCGGAGACGCCCACCGCGTCGTTTGGGTACTCGAAGAGGGCGGTCCCGTCGTAGTCGGCGAGGCCCCACTCGTCGGTGGCGAAGTGGACGGGCACGAAGTCGATGACGCAGCCGATGCCCGCCTAGTGCAGCGCGTCCACGAGGCGCATGAGGCAGTCTGTCTTGGATGCCTCCGCAAAGATCGCGGAGGCTTTCGTGGGAGGTGGGCGAACTGGGTACCGTGAGAAGTTCTACCTGTACGGGTTCGTCGGCATCCACGACGAGTGGGTGAAGA
>ONMP01000178.1 GCA_900318935.1 uncultured Actinomycetes bacterium | reverse complement strand
GCTCTTCAACGACACTGTCAGCGCCAACATCGCCTTCGGCTGTCCCAACGCCACGCAGGAACAGATTGTGGCGGCAGCCCAAGCGGCTCAGGCACACGACTTCATCATGGCCATGCCGGAAGGTTATGACACCAACCTCGGCGAGGGAGGAAGCCTGCTTAGCGGCGGCCAACGGCAGCGCATCAGCATCGCCCGCGCCCTGCTGCGCGAGCCCGAGTTGCTCATCCTCGACGAAGCCTGCTTTGCGGCGCGACAGGATCTCGTAGACGGCGCACTGTTGCGCAGGGTCGTGTTCGAGCGGCCCGCCAATCGCGAGGTCGTGCTCACGGGACGCAACCCCCTACCCTGGATGCTTGAGGCCGCCGACTATGTCACGGAGATGCGTTGCGAGCATCACCCCTATGAGCGGGGCATCGCGGCACGGGAGGGAGTGGAGCTTTGAGCAACGACAGCAAGACCACGCGAATCACCGAACCGGCAGCCATCGAGTCGAGAAGCATGGAGATCATCAACGAGGAGCTGCGGGCACGGGGAGCAAGATTCGCCTCAGATAATCGCGAGCTCGTCATCTTGCGACGCGTAATCCATACCACTGCCGACTTCGACTTTGCAGACAACCTCACCTTCGTGAACAGCGCCACGGACGCAGGCGTCTCCGCGCTCGCTCAGGGTTCGCCCATCGTCACCGACACAAACATGGCCAAGGCTGGCATAAGCCGCCCCGCGCTCGTGCGACTCGGCAGCAGCGCACACTGTTTTGTTGCCGACCCGGACGTCGCCGAAGCCGCCCGCGAGGCACAGACTACCCGCGCCGTCATGGCCATGCGCAAGGCGCTGCGACTTCACCCGGATGCGATTCTGGCCGTGGGCAACGCCCCGACGGCCCTCTTTGAACTGTGCGAACACCTACGCGCGGGTGCGCAACCCGCCCTCGTCATCGCCGTCCCCGTCGGTTTCGTCAACGTCGTGGAGGCCAAGGAGGAAACGCTCGCCCTCTGCAAGGAACTGGGCGTCCCCGCCATCGTCGCTCGAGGGCGCAAAGGCGGCAGCACCGTTGCTACCGCCATTGCAAACGCCCTTCTTTACGAGGCAACGCGAACCAAATAGGTGACAGGGGGACTGTCCCCTGGGTACCTGGGTACCAAGGGGACGGCCCCTCTTACCGCTCCTCGCGGAAGTACGGCAGGCCCAGATGTTCGGGCGGCTGGTTCTCGCGCTTGTTGCGTAGGCTCGAAAAGACCAGCACCACGATGGTGACCACGTACGGGAGCATCTTGTAGAGCTCCTTGACGGCCAGATTTGTTCCCACGGGGATGTACAGGTACAGGATGTACAACCCGCCAAAGAGTATGGACGCGCCGATGCTCACGTGCGGACGCCAGATGGTAAAGATAACGAGCGCGATGGCGAGCCAGCCTCGGTCGCCGAAGGCGTCGTTGGACCACACGCCGTTGGCATAGTCCATCACGTAGTAGAGACCACCCAAGCCCGCAATCACGCAGCCCAAGCAGGTCGCGACGTACTTGTAGCGCGAGATGCCGATGCCGGCCGCATCCGCCGTTGCGGGATCCTCGCCCACGGCGCGCAGCTGCAGACCCACCCGCGTGCGATTGAGCACATACGTGGCGACGAGCGCGATGATGATGGCCAAGTACGCCAGGAAGCCGTACGAAAAGAAAACCTCTCCGAAGCCGCCAAGCGCACCAGCGAAGGGCAGCCTAGTCCGAAAGAGGTTGCTCGTGGCTGAAAGCGCGATGCTCGGCACCTCGGCGCCGGTAAGCTTGATGAGCGAGCCGCCAAAGAAGTTGCCGAAGCCCACGCCAAAGGTAGTCATGGCGAGACCGGTCACGTTTTGGTTTGCGCGCAGCGAGACCGTAAGGAAGCAGTACAGAAGGCCCATGAGCAGCGAGCCGACGATGCAGCACATGACCGGGATGAGGATGCCCAGCGCCGGGTTGACTGCACCCCCCACACTGCGCTCGTAGAGGAACGACCCGATCACGCCACAGATGCCCCCGACGTACATGACGCCAGGAATGCCCAGGTTGAGGTTACCGGACTTCTCGGTGATGATCTCTCCCGTGCTGCCATACAGCAGGGGAATGCCCTGGGCCACGGCCCTAGGGACGAACGAGACCAGAAAATCAAGCATTGCTCTTGGCCTCCTTCTTGCTCATGACCAACTTGTACTGAATGAAGAACTCCGTGCCGATGATAAAGAACAGGATGATGCCCGTGAGGATGTCGCCAAAGCTTTGGTTCAGCCCGTAGATCGTGGAAATCTCGCCCGCGCCGCTCCCCATGAACTTGAGCAGAAGGCTGCTGCCCACCATGATGAGTGGGTCAAATCCCGCAAGCCACGCCACCATGACGGCCGTGAAGCCTCGCCCACCCGAAATCGTGGTGGTCAGCGTGTGGTTGGTACCGCCCACGAGCAAGAGTCCCGCAAAACCGCACACCGCTCCGGAGAGCAGCAGCGTACGAATAATGACCTTGTTGACCTTGATACCCACGTAACGGGCGGTGTTTGGACTCTCGCCCACGACCGAAATCTCGTAGCCGTGCTTCGTGTAGTTGAGGTATACGTGCATCGCGATGGTGAGTAGCGCAACGAGCAGGATGTTGAGCAGGTACTTCTGACCAGCAAGCTGGGGGAACCATCCCGCCTCGGTCGACTGGTTGATGATGCCGATCTGCCCGGATCCCTTGGGTGTCTCCCACACGATGACAAAGAAGGCCACAAGCTGCGTGGCGACGTAGTTCATCATGAGGGTAAAGAGCGTCTCGTTGGTGTTCCATCGCGCCTTGAAGACAGCGGGAATCAGCGCCCAGATGCCCCCGGCCGCAAGCGAGGTCACGAGCATCAGAAGGATGAGCAGCGCAGCGGGCAGTTTGTCACCGACCAGTATCATGCACGCCGCCGAGGCCAGCGCGCCCATGAGAATCTGCCCCTCGCCACCGAGGTTCCAGAACTTCATGCGAAACGCCGGCGTCAGGGCGAGCGAGACGCACAGAAGAATGGCCGTCTCTTGTAACAAGATCCACACCTTGCGCTGCGTGCCGAAGGCACCCTTGCACATCGTGGCGTACACGTCCACAGGATTGAGTCCCGTCATAAAGGTCGTGATGATGCCACACACGACGAGCGCAAGCACGATAATGCCGATTCGTATAGCCATCATCTGAGCAAGCGGCATCTCTTTGCGCTTGACCACATGCATCATGCGGCATCGCCCCCTCCCAGCTTCGTCATCATGAGTCCCACCTCATGCTTGGTGGTGGTTCGCCCATCCACGATGCCGCTCACCTTGCCACCGCAGAGCACGAGGATGCGGTCGCACAGCTCCAGCAGGACGTCGAGGTCCTCGCCCACGTAGACCACGGCCACGCCGTTGCCCTTTTGGCGGTTGAGCAGGTCGTAAATGAGGTAGCTTGAGTTGACGTCTAGGCCGCGTACGGCATAGGCTGACAGCAGGACCGTCGGCGCCGCAGCAATCTCGCGACCGACCAGCACCTTCTGCACGTTGCCGCCCGAAAGCCGGCGAACTGCTGTCTGCACGCCGGGCGTCTCGACCTTGAGCTCGTCCACCACGAGTTCAGCCAGATGCTTGGGCTCCTTGCGGTCGGTGAAAGGCGTGAGACCCCTGCGGAACGAGCGCAGCATCATGTTGTCGGTGAGGTCCATGTTGCCCACGAGACCCATGCCCAGTCGGTCTTCCGGCACGAAGGAAAGCACAACGCCCATGTCGGCAATCTTGAGCGGATCCATGCCGATGAGCTGCTCGGTGACTCCATCATCCACATTGTATGTGATGCTGCCGCTCTCCACCGGCTGTAGGCCAGCGATGGCCTCAAGCAGCTCCTTCTGGCCAGATCCGGAAATGCCGGCGATACCCAGGATCTCTCCGGTAAAGATGGAGAAGGATACGTCATCGAGCTTGGTGATGCCCTCGCGATTCTTTACCGTGAGATTCTGCACGCGAATTCGCTCCATGCGATACTTCATCTCGGGGTCAGGCCGGTCGATGTTGAGCGTCACCTGATGGCCGACCATCATGTTGGTCATCTCCTGCGTGCTAGCCTCAGCGGTGAGCATCTCGCCGACGTACTCGCCACGCCTCAGCACCACCACGCGATCACTGATGTCCTTCACCTCGTTGAGCTTGTGGGTGATGATGATAATCGCCTTGCCGTCGTCGCGCATGTTGCGCAGGACGGCAAAGAGCTTGTCGGTTTCCTGCGGTGTAAGCACGGCTGTCGGTTCGTCGAGAATAAGGATCTCGGCCCCGCGATATAGGAGCTTGACGATCTCGACCGTCTGTTTCTGCGAGACGGACATGTCGTAGACCTTCTGATGTGGGTCGACGTCGAAACCGTAGGTATCGCATATCTCAGTGATGCGCGCTGCGGCAGCCGCAAGGTCGAGCGGCCCGTCTTCCTTGAGGCCGAGAACGATGTTTTCCGTGGCACTAAAGACGTTCACCAGCTTGAAGTGCTGGTGAATCATACCGATGCCATACCCAAAGGCGTCCTTGGGCGAGCCGATGTTGGCTGGTTCACCATCTATCTCGATGGATCCGCTGTCTGGGTAGTAGATGCCCGAAAGCATGTTCATGAGGGTGGTCTTCCCGCTGCCGTTCTCGCCCAGAAGGGCCAGAATCTCCCCGCGGTTGATGTCCAAGCTTACGTCACGATTGGCCTGGACGGTCCCGAAGGACTTCGAAATGCCGCGCAACCGCACGGCCGGTTCTTTAGCGCACATAATCCCTTTTCGGTCGAAGATGCCGCAAGCTGATATGAGGGGCAATGGGGGACAGTCCCCCCAGTACCGGGGGGACTGTCCCCCATTGCCCCAACAGAAAAACAGTGCTTAGAACGAGGTGTCGAGTAGCTTGATGCCGTCGATCGTCGCGTCGAAGTACGGAGCGGAGCGGTACTCGGACTCATGCAGGAAACCGTCGTACACGATCTTTGTACCAGCCTCGAAGGTCGGGTCGGTAGCCTCCTGCGGCGTGAACTCCGTGACCTCCTTGCCGTCAATCGTGAAGGTGGAGGTGTCATAAGCGTGGCGCGTTCCGTCGATCAGCTCGGCCTTGGCCGCGTCGATGGCTTCCTGGGTGCCCTCGGCCGCCGCCTGGTCGTTGACCTCCGTGAGCTCGACGGAACCGGTATCAAGCGTGCCGCACCAGTCGGTGTCGAAGCTCTCGCCATTCATAACGGCGCCGATGGAGTACTCGAAGTACGGAGCCCAGTTGATGCGGCTCGAGACGATGAAGGTATTGGGGCAGGCCTCGGCGGTGGAGCCGTTGTAGCTCACGTTGGGGACATTGGCCGTCTCGCACGCGGTGGGAGCGCCCATGGAGTCAGCATGCTGGCTGATGAGGACGCACTTGCCCTTGATGAGCTTGTTTGCGGCCTCCTTCTCGGCCGTCTCGTCGTACCAAGAGCCCGTGAAGGTAACGTCCATGGTGACGGAGGGGCACACGCTCTTTGCACCCAGATAGAAGGAGCTGTAGCCGCTCACGACCTCGGCGTAGGTGAATGCGCCGACGTAGCCCATCTTTGCCTCGGACTCCTTGATGTCGCCGGCCTTGATCATCTCGTTGAGCTTCATGCCCGCCGCGATGCCCGCGAGATAGCGACCATCGTAGATGGCTGCGAAGGCGTTGTGGTAGTTGCTGAGACCCTCGGTGTGGGCCTTGGTGCCCGTCGCGTGCGCAAACTGCACGTCGGTGAACTCCTTGGCAGCCTGAATCATGAAGTCCTCATGACCGAAGCTGTCGGCAAAGATGTAGGTGCAGCCCTTGTCCACCAGGTCGGCGGCTGCATCGTAGCAGGCCTCGCCCTCGTCGATGTTCGTCATGATGAAGTAGTTGTCCTCGGAAATGCCCAGCTTCTCGCAGGCCTCCTTGGCGCCATTGATGAAGTTGAGGTCGTAGGTGGAGTTCTCGTCGTGCAGGCAGATAAAGCCCACCTTGATGCCGTCGCTCGTAGCGGCAGTCTCCGTGCCGCCCTCGCTCCCGCCACCACACGCGGTAAGCGCAAACGTCGCGCCACCGACCAGACCGGCGGTGATGAACGAACGACGACCCATGACCATCTTGTTTGAAACCTTCATGCTCTTCCCTTCATGAACACAGTCGGAACGAAACGTTCCCTTTCTTTATGCACGGAAGACAATCGAGCCCTCCGTCATAGACTCTATGGCCGCAAGGGCCTCAACTTGGATGCCCTGCGCACGCAACATGTCACCAGCACCCGAGAAGCACTTCTCCACGGCGATGGCC
>ONMP01000204.1 GCA_900318935.1 uncultured Actinomycetes bacterium | reverse complement strand
TTGCTCGATAACGCCCTCAATCGTTGTCAGCGATCTTACCAGCATGGTGAACTTGCCAGGCATTGTGATGTGGTGCTTTTCAGCCAACGCGCAGATTTCCTCGAACAATACGGAGACATCCAGATCACTGATGCTGGTGACCGTCATATATCTGTCCAAAAAGACATCGATGTCCTCAATCAATCTGTCGCGGTTGGTCTTCGGAGATGCCGCTCCCATTGACATAATCGCATTGGCGATTGTCTCCACATCCCCCTCCAGTAAGGCAAGGACGATGGACTGGATGATATTGATATCGCCTTCTGTGATCCTTCCGAGCATACCGAAATCAATCCAGCAGGGAATACCGTGTGTGATCATGATATTGCCCTGGTGCGGGTCTGCGTGGAAGAATCCGACATCCATTACCTGATGAACGAAGTTGCTTACTACAGCCTGACCGATGGCATTGAGGTCATAGCCCTTCTCGATGAGAACATCCTTTTTCGCAAGCGTGACACCGTCTACAAAAGTCATATCGCCATACGTGCCATCAAGAGCATCGCAATCATACACTGAGACCGTATATTCAAACGGTATCTTCTGGTCTGCCTCGGTCGATGAGAGTACCGTATTGCGGATCTCGAAGCCCGCCTCTTTGCGCTTGTTGGTAAACCGCACCCAGCTCAGCTCGGTGGGCGAATCGCTGATGGGATCAGTAATGATCACCCGCTCGCCTTGAGTTCCGTCACCTGAAACACATTCTGTGTCGAAGTGCTCCTCAAGGAAGTCCGTCTGCACCTGCTCCACTCGATATACGGAGCCAAAGGGCAGGTCTCGCAGCGAGTAGTCCTCGCCATTCTTTACATAGACCGTAGCCTCGCCCCCCGAGAAGGGCACCTGCCTGCCTGTGCTGTCTAGCGCATAGGCTGAAAACTCTTCGTCTGTTTCGCCCTCGTCGTTGAGCTTTGTAATCTTAAACTCATAGGATTCCTCGAGGTCGGCACCAACGGGCGAATCGACATCGTTGTACAACGCGAATCCTCCCGCCTGCGGCTTGTTGACGAACTCGACCTCTGACTTGGTGTTGGTAATGGTCCCGTGCGCAATGTCGAATGCAACGTCAAATCCCGAGCCCGGGTCCTCGCTGACCTCATAGTCCCACCCCTGCGGCAGCGTCACACCAGTGCTAACGGATTGGCCTGCCTTCAGCTTGAAATTCGCCACTCCTTCCGTGAACTCCAGATCACCAAACTTGCCATTGATGTTGCTATCCGTAAAGAAGTCCGTGCCAACCCATCTACCAATGCGCACGGTGAAGTAGAAGTCGGACTGCAAGTAGGCGGACACCGACGATGGTACTGTCTTGGTGATTCTGAGCTCACCCGCACGGCGGTGGTTGGTTGCCGTTACGACTATGTCGTCTTCTGGCTGAATGGTGCCGTCCGTCTGGCCGCTCCACAGCACCTCGAAGCCTTCTGCATCCCGCTCTGACACACTGTACATGACGCCAGCGGGAAGATGCTCGGCCGTTATGGACTCGCCGTCACCGAGTTCGAACGTTGCCCTGCCGTTGGCAAATGCCATCTGGCCAAACGTACCGTTGATGGAGAGGTCAAACAACTGCACCACGAAGTCGAACTTCTGCGAATGGTCGGGATCATAGTGACTGTCTACTGCCTTGCGAACGGTGAGGTTTCCGTCGTTGCGCACGTTGGTGACCCAAATCGTATCGGTGGCGTTGGCGCCGATGGTGCCGCTGTGCATGTCGTCCACGTATGTCGATTTCTCACCTTGGTCAATCTGGCCCTCCCACCTGGAGTCGAGGCCAAAGGATTCGTCCTCGGTCACGGTATAGCCAGTACCAGCAGGCAATCCCTGAATGTTGATGCTTTCGTCACCCTTGAGGGTGAAGCTCGCCACGCCAGCGACAAACCGCGCCCCACCGAACATGCCGTTAAGCGAATCGTTGTCGAGTTTGACGGTGAACTCATAGTCTCTGGTCTTGTCCGTCTCCGTCCTGCTCTCGACGCGTTTGGTGATGGTGAGGTTGCCCTTCGACCCCGTGTTGACGATCACGTATCCATCGTCCGGATTGACCATCGTCACCATGGACTCGTAGCCTTCGAAAGACGACACTTCCGTCACTTGGTACATGATGCGTTGCGCGGGATCGACCGCATCGTAGCTCGTCGGCAGGTTCGTGAACTTATCGGCCCAGCCCTTTGCCGCGTTGAGCGTCAGCTGCTGTTTCGTGTCCTCCCACGTGCCATCGCCCTTGGGAAGCTTTACCGTCTCAGACCAGTCTCCATCGCCAATCTTTTGTTCCAGCTGTACCACGACGCTGTCTTTTGTATGCAGCGCGTTGCCGTCAGACCACTCCTTGCGCACCGGAATCTGCGTGCCCTCGTAGTTCTTGATCGCAATCGTATCGCCATTGCGATACACGTTGTTGTCGT
This sequence comes from uncultured Actinomycetes bacterium, assembly GCA_900318935.1. Classification (GTDB taxonomy): domain Bacteria; phylum Actinomycetota; class Coriobacteriia; order Coriobacteriales; family Atopobiaceae; genus RUG440. The sequence goes on along the minus strand of ONMP01000204.1, from coordinate 2,722 downwards.
AATCGGGGATGTCGTCCTGGGCAATCATGAACTTGATGGGCTCGTCAAGAGGACTGTATTCGGTGCCGTCGGCCTTGCGTGGGGCCTCGACCTCCGTAAGGGTGTACCACAGCCCGGGCGCGGGATTCCATGTGCCCTCGACACCAATGGTTGCCGTACCGTCCTCACCCGTGGTGTAACGCAACGGCGCGCCATCGACCTCAACCGTGCGTCCGTCGCTGTCCAAGCCGTTCTCGCCGTAGCCCAGCTCAAACGTGGCCCCGGCCAGGCGGTCGCTCATGTCGCCAGCTGCGAACTTGAGCAGCTTGATGGTGTAGCGGCTCACCGTACCGCCCCCGTCGTTGGAGAAGGTCGCGCGATGTGTGATGCGCTCGGTTTCGCCGTTGACGCTCGCCTCGCTGACGAAGACATCCGGCTTCGCGATATCGGTACTGTAGAGAATCCTCACGTGCCTGCCGTCAGGAATGGAGAACACCATGTTTCTGCCCGACGGAGTCCATGAGGCACCTTGCACGTCGTTGCCATTCTCGTCGACTACCCGAATCGAGGCATAGTCGAAGGAGAGCGATCCGTTGACGGTCGCCACCACCTCGGCCTTGTCGCCGCTCGCGTTGAGGTCGGCTGCGCCGGGATTGACGTCAAGCTCGAACTGCACGTTGCGCTTGTCCTTGGGAAGGTCAAACAAGTCCTCGTCGGTGACCTTGCCGTCCTTGAGCATCCGCATGGTGAGGATGTCGTAGCTGTGCTCGGCCGTGGCGGTCTTTTCGATGTCGTTCCAAGTTGCCTGATTCTCCACCTCGTACGTGCCGTCCGACTCCTGCGCGGCACGGCCGTTGAGCTCTGCGAGGGCGGCCGCATCTTTGGCTCTCAGCTTGTAGTCAATGCGGTAGACGGGATAGTAGTTGGCGCCGTCCTTTGGCACGTCGCTCCCGGTGAGCAGGAAACGGAAACCATCGTCCGTCTCAAAGTAGGACAGCTTGTCGCCACCCGCAGTCTGCTCCTCGCGATTGCCGCCATAGATGACGAACGAGTCCTCCGTCTCGTACGGCACGAGAACGCTCGTGTCATACGTGTCCACCACGACGTCCGGATCCCCTTGGTCCATAGCTTCGCGGCCCAAGCCCAGCATGATGAGGCTTGCCTCATAGACGGGAAGCTCAACGTCACCCTGCTTGTACGTCTCCTCGCTCTTTTTGAAGGTCTTTTGGAGGGATTGCTTGCGCGCAATGGTCTTGGTCGCCGAGTCCTTGAGGATTTCGCCGCCCGCATTGTACTCAACCTTGTTTACATGGTCACACAAGGCCTCGTCGGAGTCGCTCCCGTCCAGCCACTCCTCCTTGACCTCAGTCCAAATCTTTATGGTGATGGTGCGCTCCTCGCCCGTGCCGTTGAGGCCCTGGTTCATGAAGGAGTCATCCTTGTAGAACGTGATGATGCAGGCATCGCCCGTGTCCTCGACCTCGTACGCCTCATGCAAGAAGAGCTTCTCCGTCTCGGGCGACTCGTAGACATCCGTCTCGATGATGCCGTCCACGAGCACGGAGTTGATCGTGTCGTCATCGAGTAGGCCCTCGCGTATCCACATGCCCTGGCTCTTGAGATAGGTCGTGGGATAGATCTCGGTGATGACGGCCTTGTTGAGTCCGCGGGGCGGCACCGTGAACTGGATGGTCCACTCGATGGACTGCTCCTGCTCGTTGTAGTCCCCGGCCGTCTTTGTGACCTCAATCTTGGCGGATGTGGGGTTGGTGATGGGCAGCTCCACCTCAGCCGACTTCCCATCAGGTCCGGTCGCCACGTTCTTGAAGTCATAGGTGGCTTTGTTTTTACCCTCGAGGTCTACCGAGGTGTCGTAGGCGAATTCGTACACGTAGGGCTCGGCATCGCCTTTGAAGGTATAGGTCCACGCGCTGTCAGAGTGCTCGGTGAGGTCGGCCCAGGGAATGGTCTCTTCGGAGACTACGGCGCCGCTGGCATCCTTCCGCGTGACGACGACACCGTCACCGACGAGCTTCATGGGCACCTCGTAGAAGCCCGCGTCTTGGCTCAGGGCATCCGTAAGCGTCCAGCCAGCTCGCATGGGGGCTATCGCTTGCTGGTTGGCGGTGACCTTCCACGACACCGTCGCGACCCTGCCCTCGTAGGCGACGTTGCCGACCTTCTCCTTGCTGACGGAGGTGTACGCGATCTGGCCTGCCAAATCCACCGACTTCTCCACACCGTCAGGATTCGCATCCGTCGAGACGCGAATCGTATTGGTGGTCTGTTCGGCCGTACCCTTTACCTGCGGATCCACCTTGCTGAAGTCAACGTCGGCCGTGTAGGTGAGGGTAATGACCTCGTCGTTTGACATGGATCGGATGGTGTAGTCGAAGCCCGCACCTGTGGTCTCTGGAGGCACGAGATCCTTCCTGCCCGTGTTGGAAAAGACCTCGACCTCAGGATTGACGCTCAGCACCCCACGCGCCTCGTCGGACAGCTGGTCAAAGACACGCACGTTGCGATTGGCGCCTGTGGATTGAATCGAGACGATGTATTCCACCTTGCCCGTCGCCATGTTGAAGTTGGCGTACTTGTCGAAATCGAAGCTCTTTTCGTGGCCCTCGACGGCAATGGTCTTTACGTCGCCGAACTGCACCGGCTCGCCGTTGTCGTAGAAGGAGGCCGTCATCTCGAGCTCGATGCTTAGCTGGCCCTCCGTTTCAAGCTCCTCAAAGTGCGG
>ONMP01000224.1 GCA_900318935.1 uncultured Actinomycetes bacterium | reverse complement strand
CACCGTCTGACGCGCTTCCTTGCGCGTGCGGGCGAAGCCCAGGCGGAACACGACGTTGTCGAGACGCGACTCGAGGATGCTCATCAGGTTGTCACCCGTGATGCCCTCGACCTTGAGCGCCTTGTCATAATAACCACGGAACTGCTTCTCGAGCACGCCGTAGATGAACTTGGCCTTCTGCTTCTCGCGAAGCTGCGCACCATACTCGCTCTCCTGGCGACGGCGACGACGCGGCTCGCGCTTGGATTCCTTGTTGATGCCCATGACCACAGGGTCGATGCCGAGCTGACGGCACCGCTTGAGGACGGGGGTCCTATCAATTGCCATAGTCTGTGTCCTCCCTTACCTACACGCGACGACGCTTGACCGGACGGCAACCGTTGTGCGGAATGGGGGTCTTGTCCTGAATGCCCGACACCTCGAGGCCAGCGGCCTGAAGCGAACGGATGGCGGTCTCACGGCCGGAGCCGGGACCCTTGACGAAGACCGCGACCTTGCGCAGACCGTGCTCCATGGCTGCCTTGGCACAGGTCTCGGCGGCAATCTGCGCCGCGAACGGCGTGGACTTACGCGAACCCTTGAAGCCGACGGTGCCACCCGACTGCCAGGCGATGACATTGCCCTGCGGGTCGGTGATGCTAATGATCGTGTTGTTGAACGTGCTCTTGATGTGGGCCTGACCCACGGCGATGTTCTTGCGGTCGGCGCGGCGGACGCGCTGGACCTGCTGTTGCTTCCTCTTTGGCATGATCTACTCCCTAGCCCCTCTTCCTTGCACCGATCTGGCGACGCTTGCCCTTGCGGGTACGAGCGTTCGTGTGGGTGCGCTGGCCATGGACGGGGAGACCCTTACGGTGGCGGAGGCCACGGTAGCAGCCGATCTCCATCAGACGGGCGGTATTCTGGCGAACCTCGCGGCGGAGGTCACCCTCGGTCGTGTAGTTCTGATCGATGAAGTCACGCATGCGCGTGACCTCGTCCTCGGTCAGGTCCTTGACGCGGGTGTCGGGATTAACCTCGGCAGCCGCGCAGATGGCCTTGGCGCGAGTAAGGCCAATGCCAAAGATGTATGTCAGACCAATCTCAACACGCTTGTCGCGCGGGAGGTCAACACCATTAATACGGGCCAACGTTATGCTCCTCTCCCTAGCCCTGACGCTGCTTGTGGCGCGGGTTCTCGCAGATGACGTAGACCTTGCCGTGGCGACGGATGATCTTGCACTTGTCGCACATCTTCTTTACAGAAGGGCGTACCTTCATCGTCTGTCCTTTCCAATACTGCTCATACTTACATAATCGTGCCTTGGCGAGACAGGTGGTGCTGGCTCGCGCTATATCATCGCCCAGCCGCTGGCGTGAATAACCGGCTGTATGCTACAGGCAGCGTGGCTACTTGTAGCGATAGGTAATGCGACCGCGGGTAAGGTCGTAGGGTGAAATCTCCACGACTACCCTGTCGCCCGGAAGAATGCGGATATAGTTCATGCGAATCTTGCCCGATATGGTGCAAAGGATGGTCTTTCCGTTTTCGAGCTCCACGTTGAACATTGCATTGGGAAGCGGCTCAACGACCGTACCCTCGAGCTCGATGGCGTCCTGTTTACTCAACCTGTGTACCTTTCCCTCCGATTGACAGCAACTAGATACTGTAACAAAAAAGTCACAGCTTGTCTGCATTGCATGGAAACGACACAAGCGCAAAAAGCAGGACGAATCGAGGTATGCCCCTCGCTTCGCCCTGCCCCCATAAAGGTGACAAGCAGATCGTTGGCCGCCTTAGACGCCACCTTGGAACGGGCACCACGGCCCTTCGCTGTCTTGCGTGAGAATCACAGGGCCGTCCTTGGTGATGGCCACGGTGTTCTCGTAGTGTGCCGCTGGCGAGCCATCGTTGGTCACAACGGTCCAACCGTTGGCAAGCGTGTGGTTCTTGTACGTACCCAAGGTGATCATGGGCTCAATGGCGAGAACCATACCAACCTGCAGACGGACACCACGACCCCGCTTACCAAAGTTCGGAACGTTGGGATCCTCATGCATGACGTGGCCCACGCCATGTCCCACATACTCGCGCACCACGCCGTACCCATGCCGTTCGGCCAAGCTCTGCACCGCAAAGCCAATGTCGCCGATGTGATTGCCGGGCACAGCCTGAGCGATGCCGGCCTTCAAGCAGTCGAGCGTCACTTCGCACAAACCCTGCCACTCCGCCGAAGGCGTCCCCACATAGAAGGTCCAGGCGTTGTCGCCCACCCAACCACCGATGGTCGCGCCAGTGTCTATCGAGATGATGTCGCCGTCCACGAGCACACGCTCAGAGGGTATGCCGTGCACGATCTCTTCGTTGACCGATGAACAGATACTTGCGGGAAAACCGTAGAGTCCTTTGAACCCAGGCGTGGCCCCATGCAGACGAATGAAGCTCTCAACCACCTGATCGATCTCACGTGTGGTAACACCGGGACGTACCATGCGCCCCGCACGGCGCAGGACCGCCTTTGACAGCGATCCCGCGACTTTGAACTCCTCAATCTCTTGAGGCGTCTTTATAAAAATCATACGTTAAGGACCTTCTTCACATCCACGTAGACCTCGTCAACCGCACGATTGCCGTCAACGGCCTTGAGAATGCCATGACCCTTGTAGTAGTCGATGAGCGGCTGGGTCTGGCTCTGGTACGTGTCGAGGCGCTTGCTGATGGTCTCGGGCTTGTCGTCGTCGCGCTGGTACATCTCGCCCTCGCAGCGCGGGCAGACCGTCACGGTCGGGCCTGCCGTGTAGCCGCAGCTCTTGCAGGTGCGACGCGAAGACAGACGCTCGACGATGACGTCGAACGGCACGTCCACGAGCAGCGCCGCGTCGAGCTCGACGCCCATGCCCTTGAGCTCAGCGTCGAGGGTCTCAGCCTGCGCGATGTTGCGCGGGAAGCCGTCGAGCATGAAGCCCTTCTGCGCATCGGGCTGAGCCAAGCGCTCCTTGACGAGGTCGATGACGAGCGTATCGGGAACGAGCTGTCCAGCGTCCATGTAGGCCTTGGCCTGCTTGCCGAGTTCGCTCTGCGCCTTGACCGCCGCGCGCAGGAGGTCACCGGTGGAGATGTGGGCGATGCCGAACTCCTCCACGAGCTTCTGTCCCTGCGTACCCTTGCCCGCGCCGGGAGCTCCCAAAAGTACGATGTTCATATTGCCGCCTTTCGTGGTCGTCGAATGTTTGCACACACCAACATACTAGCGCACTTCTTGGCACGTACTCGCCTCGCGACGACCGACACAAGATGTGCGCGCCACGACGTGCGTCTCGCGCAGCTGTCAACCAGCGCTGCAGTACGGCGCGCCATCACGGTACGGCACACCAGATGTTCCCTGTGTGCCCGCCTAGACCCCTCACGCCCACATCTGGTATGGTTCGGACATCAAAACAGCTCTCTACAACGCACACGTCACACCAGATGTCATCAAGAGGTACGTGTCGAGCTCCTGCCAGGACATCTGGGGTGATCAAGGTCGCAAGAAAGGCCATCCCAACGGACAGAGCACACCAGATATCGATTAGGCACACGCGGCGAATGCCCGCCGGAACATCTGGTGTGCTGGCACGGCCCCAAACGGGTTTATTTCAGAATCCGCCACACCAGATGTGGTTCTTAGGCAAAGAAAGACTGTCATCACGACTTCTGGTGTGCTGGGTCAGCGATTCCCCAAGCGCTACGAAAAGTATCGTCGCTACAGCCTGAAGTGTGCAGGACCGAAAAGCTCCTCTTCCAGCTGTTCTTGGGCCTTTATCTCTTTGGGCGTCAGCGCATGCTTTTCCATGTCAAGAAGCCGGCATATCTGCTCCATGCGGCGCTTTCTTCCCCGCACATCCACCAAATCCTTGTACTCATACTGCAGTATCGCGTACTTCTTTGCTATGAGCGAATTCATGCGCTCTCGGTCTTCGGTGAATGTCTTTGCATGCTGTTTGCCCAAGTATTCGACTCCCTTCCTCAACTCAGGCCAGCACATGTCGATACGCCAAGACGTCCGATTCTGTCTGTCCAGAATACCAGCGTCCTCAGGAACACACTTAATCACATAGTTGAGCGTGGCCTTTGGCGCACCTTGTCCACCCAGAGAACGCGGAAAACACGTGAACGCGTACATGGCGGTCTCGTTGGGAGACTCGGTGCCCGCAGCGACCAGCTTTAGCACCCTCTTGGCACGCAGCAGACCGTAAGCCCCCTTAGCTTCTCGCAAGAAGACTTCTAGTCGACTGGGTGTAGTAAGTGGCTGCACTGATTCCAGTAAGCCGTCTTGACCAATGCGATACTTGCCGCACATCCAGCACCCCACAAGAGCGAGCTGTACATCGGTCAAACTCCCCGCAAGCTGGAGGAATATAAACTCAGGTGACGGCATGTAGATGCCGGATCCCACCAAGTACAAACCACCCCGAGGAATGAGAGTATTCCAACGGTGTCGGACCACACCTTCCGACGCACCGCG
>ONMP01000240.1 GCA_900318935.1 uncultured Actinomycetes bacterium | reverse complement strand
GGATAAAAGGTCGAGTCGCTCATGGGCACGATGAAGTCGGAGTGCGTGCATGCGAGGACCTATCGCGACCGAGAGCAGGCCGCCTTGGAGATATTCGAGTACATCGAGTGCTTCTACAACCGCCTGAGGATCCACTCAGCGCTTGGGTACATGAGCCCGGTCGAGTACGAGGAGGCCCACGCCCACCAACCGCTTGCCGCCTGATTCCCGCCTGTCAACGAAACCGGGGGAGATTCAAATTCAGATTCAGATTGACGGCTTATTGGGACGTCTTGGCCAGTGACGCGAACCGAAGCGCGGTTCCCCAAGGATTGGGATGCGGGGACCGCGCTTTACGCTCGGCTCGGGACTCTGCAGCGCCTGCAGGAATTGCCTGGCTGTCGGCCTATTCTCCTATGAGCTTGCGGAGGAGCGCCGCCAGCTGCGTGCGCTCGGCATCGTCGAGGTTCGCCGTGACGGCCTCCTCCATCTCGTCTCCCAGCGCCTCGAGCTCGCCTCGCTCTGCGTAAGCTCTCTCCGTGAGCGAGAGGATCTTGCTCCGGGCGTCCGCCGGGTTGGGTATGCGTTCGCAGTAGCCCTTCTTTTCGAGCACCTTCACGACGTCGATGACGGCAGGATGCGTCATGGAGTAGAAGGCCTCGAGGTCGACGAGGCGCACCGAGTCGGCGGGTGCGGCGTAGAGGTACTTGATGATCTTGTACTGGCTCACCGTGAGGCCCTTGCCCTGCAGGATGGGACTCTGCGCTCGCTCGGCAGCGAGCGAGGCCTTCTTTATGAGTATCGCGACCCTGTCGGTGTTTATGCCATCCATGCTACCTGCCTTTACTCACGACTGGAATGTCGTCACCATCAGGCTCTCGTGCCCTCGAAGTCCTGAACCTCATAATTGTACACGCCAGAGCTCAGCATCCAGCCGTCCACACCCAGCGAGGTGTCACACAGGCACGACTCTCCATCCTCGTTGGTGACAAACACCAGGCAATGGTCTCCCCAGTCGCCGCTCTGGTATTCCAGGATGACTCCCTCGGCAAGGGCGTCGTCGTAACCCAGATACCTCAGGCAGTACATGATGAACGCCGAGAACTCGTAGCAATTTCCAGAGCAGTCGTGTTCGTAGTACTTGCGGGCATAGTCAATGCGCCATTGGGCGCCAGACGGATCCTGTGCGTCGTCGCGCTCGACGGATTCGGACAGAGCCACAGCTGTGTATACAGCGAAGGCTGCCTCATCGCGTCCCTGGTCAGTCGTGCAGATGCCGTCGCAGAAAGCCTTGACCTCCTCGTCGAGCGTCGCGTCACCTGTGGTGAACGTGCCCGAGGCCACCCATGGGTCGTCAACCCCGTCACCCGACTCTCCCCGCGCACCTCGCGTGGCGTCCTTTGTCGGATCGGTGCCCTGCGTGAGAGCAGCGACCTGTGCCTTGGCATCATATGCCTCCTGCTTTGCGCGCACGATGAGCGGCCGCATGATGAGCGCCGTTGCGGTTACGCTGAGCAGCATGCCCAGCAGAATTGCGCAAACCGCAGTGGTCAAAGGGATCCGTATCCTGCGTGTGGAGCTGCGGCGTGACCTGTGGGCACGCACGCCCGTTCGCGTGCTGCGGTGCGATGAGCGCGAAGCGTGTCTGTTGCGCCTACGCTTGCGGTTCGAAGAAGGTGGGCCGTCGTATCCGCTGCGCTCGCCGTATCCGCCAGATGCTCAAGCAGGAGGATGGCGGCTCCATCGTGCTTACCGCTGCGGGTGCTGGCATCATCGGATGGCCCGACTCCGCCTGATACACCGGGGGCAAGGCGGCGTGCAACGTCCTCGCGCAGACGGCGGCGCTCGACTTCATCAAGGCGGGGGCAACAAACATCGCGTGAACACCATCTGCCCGGGCGGCATCCGCACCCCGATGATGGACCACTTCAAGGAGACCATGCCCGATATCGCGGCCAAGGCGCTTGGCGGCGGCCGCATGGCCGAGCCCGAGGAGGAGGCCAACGCGGCCGTCATGCTCAACTCGCCGCTCGCGAGCTGCGTGAACGGTGTGAATCTGCGCACCGACTGTGGATATTTGGCCGGCAGCTGGCTCGTGCAGGCTAGAGACATACGATGGTACGGAAGGGGTGCCTCGGCGCCCCTTCCTTCGTATTGATTCAGGTGGGCTGTTTCACAGGCTGCACATGTCTTGACTCGCATGACTCCGGATGACGCGACCGGTCTGCTGGGGCGCCCGCAATCACCCTCCCTGCCATTACCCCGTCAGGTATTTCGGCCCCGCAGTCCACCCGGCAGTCCTAATACGCATGCGTACTTAGGCTGTCGTCGCGAACGAGGCAGACGCTCACCTTTCGACCGTTCCGTACTCTGCGAACAAACTGAACGGGTTCGACTGTGGGCCTTTTACCTGCAATTTTGCAGTCTCATGAGGCTCTGCTATAATGGACACACACGGGGAGCTGGGGATTTGGCCCGGCTGAGAGGAATGACCCAATCATTCGACCCGAGAACCTGATCTGGGTAATGCCAGCGTAGGGACCGGACGGCGTATGGTCCCATGATATGCGGGGTCGGCGCGGCCCTGCAGAGAGGAGCCTCGCATGAACTGTGCCGTCGCGATTCAGTACCTCCCGATGGATGCGGTCTCCGACGAGGAGACGTGCCGCGTGGTGGATGCCGTCATTGCCTACATTGACTCCACGGGGCTGGACTACTACGTGGGTCCCTTCGAGACGACCATCGAGGGCTCGTACGACGAGTGCATGGAGGTGCTCAAGAACTGCCAGCTCGTTGGTGCGCAGGTGGGTGCGGGCACGTGATGACCTATGCAAAGATTGACTATCGTCCCGAGGGGGACGTGATGTCTACCGAGCACAAGATCGGCAAGTATCACGAGGGCGACCCCGAGTTCGCCGCTCGCGAGGGGGTGAGCGCGGCATAAGGGCGAGAGGAGGGGGCGTGTCCGCCATCCCCCTTCGTCACGTACTAGCGGGCGAGCGTTTTTTGGCGGATTCCATACTCTGCATCTCACAAAAGTTAAGAATGGCTAACAATTCTGCTACTATTTGATGTGGCAGAGAGGTTTGTCAGAATGAGGGCAGGTACATGGAAGACAAGATACGCATCGTTCCCGGCTCCGTGCAGGAGACGCTCATCATCCCGCTATACGGTCGCAAGCTCTGCTCGGAGCGGTTTCCCAGTTTGTATACCGACAAGAGTGCGGCCCGGCTGTGCGCACGGCTCGACTACGACTTCTCGGATCTTGACGCCCATGCCAAAAGCACCTTCTGGCAGTTCGGCGCGCTCGAGGCTGCAATGCGCCAGATCGACATGGAGTGGGAGATTCGCGATTACCTCGCGGCACATCCCGCTGCCACCGTGGTGAACATGGGCTGTGGTCTCGACCAGACGGGCCGCGCCTGCGACAACGGTGTGTGTTGCATCTGCAACGTCGACATGCCCGACATCATCGCCGCGCGCGAAGAGCTAGCGCCCGTGGGGGAGCGTGAGCGCAATGTTGCGGGCAATCTCAACGACTATGCATGGATGAACGAGGTGGACGGAGGCGATGGGGCGGTCTTTTTCGCCGCCGGGGTGTTCCACTACCTCACGGAGACGCAGGCGAGGGCGCTCGTCAATGCTCTCGCAACCCGCTTCCCCGGCTGCCGTATCGTGTTCGACGTCATCGGCAGGCTGGGCAAGGCGCTCATGAGGAAGACGTTCAAGAACTTCGGGATGGAGAACTACGACGAGTGCCTATTTGTGGAGGACCCCGCGGCGCTCGATAGCTGGTGTCCCACCGCGACCGTCTCTACGCGTGGCTACATGCTCGGCTACCGCGACCTGGACGATTCCAACGTGACGGGCCTCCACCGCGTGCTTGCGCGGCTCTGCGACCGCGTGGTGAAGATGCGCATCGTGCGCATGGACTGCGACTGAGGCGTGGGAGTCCTAGCGTCTTCAAGCATTAATAGTGCTTCGCGTGGGTGACGGCGTTTCCGA
>ONMP01000195.1 GCA_900318935.1 uncultured Actinomycetes bacterium | reverse complement strand
TCCTCCGCCGTGGATGTTGACTATCACGGGCGCATCGTCGGGCAGGTCGGGCATCTCATAGATATCGAACAGATGACCTTGGTCGCCGTCGGGCAAGTAGGGGATATCCTTGATTATTCGCAGGTCAGACAGGTCCTGTACCTGCTTCGCCAGTCGCTTTTTGTCGCCTGACTCAAAAAGGTATCGCCAGATCAGCACGCCAAGCCTTGACATACTCTCGCCTTTCGACCGTCGCTGTTCCCAATGTTTAAGGTACGCCTGCCTGCAGAGCGCTTATATAGTATAGTACCGCGACGCCAACCGCAGGTAAGGCGGTTACGGCAGGTGAGGTACGTTGTTTTCTCGGATAGCCTAGCTCTTGCACCGAGACGGCCGCGTAACCGGAGACCGCGATGCCGTCCCAGCGCTCCCCGCCTGACCACTCACGGAAGAAGAAGGCCGGCCTAGTGAGCTTCCAGATCGCAATGAGCTCGTCGAGCTCCGTCGGGGGCAAGCCCGCCATGCGCGATACAGGCCAGGTCCCCCGGAGGCGCATGCCTTCGCCAAGTCGTCCCGGAAGACGACGAGGCTCTCGGCCTTGGCGGTGGTGAAAATCCGCTCGGACGCCGAGAGCTCGTTGATGGCAGGCCTGACTGCAGTTCGCCGATTTAGCTCGCCTCTCTGCTACTCCTTGCCAAGCACCATGCGCACGAAGCTCGGCTCGAAGTGCTTGGCGCGGCTGCCCGAGTAGCCCATGTCGTGGCTGGAGATGGTTGCCATCTCGTCGGGCGTGAGCTCGAAGTCCCACACGTCGAAGTTCTCGCGAATGCGCTCCACGTGCGTTGACTTGGGGATGACCACCACACCGCGCTGTATGTTCCAGCGCAGGATGACCTGCCCCACTGTCTTGCCGTGAGCCTCGGCGATGGCAAGGAAGTCCGGCTCCTCAAAGGGGTTGTAGCGCCCGCCACCAAGCGGAGCCCACGCCTCGGGCACCACCCCATAGCGATGCATGACGTCCATGGCCGACTCCTCGGCCATCAGGCCGTGCTCCTGCGTGTAGTACGGGTGCAGCTCCACCTGGTTGACGGCCGGCACGACCTCCACGCACTCGCAGAAGTTGGTGAGGATGTTTGGGTAGAAGTTGGAGACACCGATGGCTCGAAGCTTGCCGGCACGGTAGGCGTCCTGCATGGCGCGCCAGGCGGCAAAGTAGTCGTTGTAGGCCTGGTGCTCGAGGTAGAGGTCCAGATAGCCGATGTCAAGCCGATCGAGCGAGGCGTCGATGCCAGCGGCCGCCGTGGCCTCGTCCTTCATGTCCGTCACCCAGAGCTTGCTGGTCACGAACAGGTCCTCGCGCGCGCAGATGCCGTCGGCGATGGCACGGCGGACGGCGGCACCCACGGCCTCCTCGTTGCGGTAGGCAGTGGCGGTGTCGATGAGCCGGTAGCCTATTCTGATGGCCTCGTAGACCGAGTCCTCGCACTCCTTGGGGTCGGGCACGCGGAAGACGCCGAAGCCCATCATGGGCATCTGGGCACCAGTGTTGAGCGTGATGTACTGCATGGTCTCCTCTTTCTCACGGGATTACACTATATGACACTTTACGAACGAATCTACCATGAGCATCCGGGCAAAGCGCTGGAATCATATCCATGCGCTCCCCTACTTTGCCGCGTGGCCCCCGAAGACGTCGAACTCCATGGTGTCGAGCTGGGCGTCGATGGAGGCGATCTCCTCGGCAGTGATGGCGACGCTCGCCGCGCCGAAGTTCTCGCGCAGGCGCTCGAGCTTGCGAGTGCCCGGGATGGGGATGATGCGCGGCTCCTTGTTGATCATCCAGGCGAGGCTGAGCTGGCCCATGGTGCAGCCCTTCTCCTCGGCCATGCCCCGCAGCAGGTCGAGCAGGACCTTGGCCTTGGCGAAGCCCTCCTCGGTGTACTGCGGCATGTTGGCACGGAAGTCCTGCTTGCCCTCGAAGGTCGTGGCGGCGCTGTAGGCGCCGGTGAGCAGCCCGTTGGCCATCGGGCTGAAGGCCACGTAGGAGACGCCCAGCTCGACGCAGGCGGGGAAGATGGACTCGTGCCAGCGGGCGACCATGGAGTAGCGGTTCTCGATGGCGGTGACGGGAGTGACCGCATGGGCGCGACGCAGGTACTCCTCGGTCGTCTCGGAGATGCCCCAGGCGCGGATCTTGCCCTCGCGGATGAGGTCGCCGAAGGTCTCAGCCACCACCTCGGGCTCCACCTTTGGGTCGATGCGGTGCTGGTAGTACAGGTCTATGCAGTCGACGCCCAGCTTGCGCAGGCTCTCCTCGCAGCTCGCGCGGATGACCTCGGGGCGGGAGTCGAGCACGAGGTTGTTGTCGGCGTCGTGGTGCACGCCCATCTTGGTGGCGACGACCACCTCGTCGCGGAAGCCGCGGATGGCCTCGCCCACCAGCTCCTCGTTGTACGAGATGGAGCCGTCGGCCTTCACGCCCACGTAGGCCTCGGCGGTGTCGTAAAAGTCGTAGCCAATCTCGTGCGCCGCGCGCAACGTCTCGATTGCCACGTCGTCGTCGGTCGGGTCGCCGGAGGCGTGGCTGAATCCCATGCAGCCAAGGCCCACGGGGCTCACGTGCAGGTCGCTCTTGCCAAGTCGCAGCTTCTCCATTGCGCATCCCTTCTCGATGCCTTTCGTTTCCCTGTGGGACACATGATACCTGCTACGGGGCCCTTCTCAGCTTGCGTCCTCGGACACCGAGCATGCACGCCGTGCAACCTGTGGCGTGCGGCGTGTCACGGTGTACGAGGGAGACGGTGGACTTGACGCACTGTGGCACCCCCGCCCACGTGTGTCAACAAAGCTGAAACTGACAAACAAGCTCGTGGAGCAGATCGTGGAACTCAAGAGATACGGGCTGTGTGACGCGGACATCATCGCCGCGATCGGCGTGAATTCCTCCCAGGTTATACCCGGTGCTGGGCGACGTGAGGGCCACGACCACGCGCACTACTAACTGCCCAGCAGGCGCGGCTCGACCAAGAACTCTTTCGTCTCCATGGCAATCGTCCTTCTCATCATCGCCAACCCGAAGGCGAACGCGGTGGTAGTCAGGCGTTTCTCCAACACCTCGCGCGATTCCGTCTACCAGCAGATCCAGTGGTCGATCGAGGTTCTGGATCGTTCTATTCCTACAACCCGCCGAAGATCATGTGGAGCTGGGCCAACGTGGAGCGCCTGGAGCGCCTGCGTCGCGCGGACACGTTCTTGTGCGGCAGCTCTTATCTCGACGTGATAGAGACGCATCCCGACTGGCTCGAGGGGACGTTCGTGAAGAAAGCCAAGTACCTGCGCAACACGTACGAGTAAGCATGGCGGTGGGAGTACCTGGACGTAATCACCGGTACCGGTGGCGCGGTGTTCGACAACGTGCGCGAGGCGACCTTGTCTGATGCTCGTATTCGCGGGATTCAGCGTGTTCGCAACGGAGTGAACTGGGAATGGCTCCCGGATCCCTAGTGGTTCGTTAAGTGCGGGTGGGAGCCGTCTGCCCGCAGGCTTCTCATCTTCGAGGAGCATTTCGCCAACAAGACCGTGCGACCAGGAAGGCCAGAATGAGGCGTTTGTCATATGAGTGTCTTGCTGGCTTGCTCGTAATCGTGATTGACCCGAACATGCGCCTGCTGACCCTTCGAGTTCACGCTCAAGGAGTTCGAGCGCGACAGGAACGGGAACTGTATCGATTACATTCTGAACGGCAACGATTACTCAATTGATGCGGCGCGAGTTGCCATGCTCGACAACATGATGCATGGCCAGACTATGCCTTCGACATGCTTTGAAGCACCTTCTTCGCCATCTCCTTCGTTTCTTGGGGAGTGAGGCCGATGGTGTTCTTGCTCAGGTTGGCATCTTCCATCGACTCGATATGCTTGAGCCAGATCTCGTGATAGTCGTGCGTCCTCTCGTATCTTTTGGCGCGCATTTTCGCGGTCATGACCTTGTCCCAGTTCTTGTGCGTCTTGTCGACGTAGTCGTAGTAGGCGTAGGATACGAACCAGGTTGCCCCGATGCTCCGCAACTCTTCTCCACCTTCGAATGAGAAACTGTGATTCGCCATTTTCAGCACCTCTTTCCCTCGTTGCTATCGGATAGCGTGCACTTTAGCAGGCAACCTGCAGTAGGTGAAGCATCGCTAAGAGTTAGATACTTATTGCAGGATGATGGGAGTTATCATCATTTTATACGCAAGGCCTGTTGGGGAACTTGTGACGGGGACTGTAATGGGGGATGCAGGGGGTCGGTTCTTCTGCATCATGGGCGATAAACCGTATGTCACCTTTCGCGTGAAGTTCGCGCAGACTGCTCATATACAAAACCGCCATCCGCATCGCTTATTATTCTTTCGACTGCCAACACCACGGACGACGGGAGCCACGCCATGGTCGACTCCTTCTACACCATCCCGGGTGCCCCGTTCCTGGCGCACCTCTCCGACCTGCATAACAGGGACTATCATCCCGTGGAGAGGAGCCTGTTGCGCCACGGACCCGAGCTCATCTGCGTCACGGGAGACATCATAGTGGGGACGAGGCCGGAGGACGACGTCTCCCCGCTCGTAGCCCAGCCCAACGCGCTCGGGCTCCTCAGGGCGTGTGCCGACATCGCCCCCACGTTCGTGAGCCTCGGCAACCACGAGTGGATGCTCGACGAGGAGGACCTCGACGCCATGCGTGCCACGGGCGCCGTCGTTCTTGATAACGACTGGGTCGAGCATGATGGTCTTGTGATTGGCGGCTTGACCTCCGGGCAAGTCATGCGACATAGACGAGCGCTGAGCAACCTCTCGGAAGACGAACGGGCGGAGCATAGGTACCCCAAGCGCGGCGGGGTGAAAGACATCATGAAGACGGCGGCGGAGCTGCTGATGGAGAGGGTGCCGGACGACGACTGGCTCATGTCGTTCGCGTCGGCGCCCGGCTACCACATCCTCCTCTCGCACCATCCCGAGTACCGCCGGCTCGTGCCAAAGGAGGTTGAGCTCATCCTGTCGGGACACGCGCACGGTGGCCAGTGGCGCCTCTTCGGCCGCGGGGTGTTTGCGCCCGGCCAAGGCATGTGGCCAAAGCTCACCAAGGGTATCTATGACGGCCGACAGGTCGTCTCGGCGGGCCTGAGCAACACCGCCCCGGTTCCCCGGTTCTTCAATCCCACGCAGGTCGTGTACGTGCGGTCGTAGCGAAGACGAGCAACCATTCGAAGGAGCGCATCATGCAAGAGTTCTTTATCAACAGTGACGGTATCCAGATTCACGCCAAGCTCGAAATGCCCCAAGGCAATCCCGAACGTTGCTCTCTCTGCATCGTGCAGCACGGCCTCACAGGCCACATGGAGGAAGTGCACATCGTCGCCGTGGCTGCCGCGCTCCGCGAGGTAGGCGTGGCGACGCTGCGCGTGGAGATGTACGGGCACGGCCAGAGCGGGGGCAGCTTCGGGCGGCACACGCTCCTCAAGTGGGTCGACAACATGCTCGACGTCATCGACTACGCCAAGGGACTCCCCTTCGTCACTGACCTCTACCTGTGCGGGCAC
>ONMP01000263.1 GCA_900318935.1 uncultured Actinomycetes bacterium | reverse complement strand
TGCCATTAAACTCTGTATCCCATCCCCCTTTTGCTCAATGGAAGTCATATTTCCGTCGTTTACAAATACCTCATAGTCACCATAACCAAGTAATTCATACTGCCTCATGGTATAGTCAGACTCACTATGACATACGATTTCGACATCCCGCACGTTCGGCAAGAACACCTTTAGAGCATCAATCAACTGGGTGGAGACTCGGCCCAGCTCCTCTTGCCTCAGCTCTCGAACTGTCTTTAACGCGCTCACATACGCATCATTCTTCTCCAACACGCGCATACGCTGGCTAATTGTCCTCTCGAGCGCACCCATTGCCGTGCGGTTAGTTCGTACGGCTGGTATATACACACTGGACAAACCTTTGCCTAAAGACCGCATAACTCGGCGCGAGACGTTACTCGACAGTTGCCGCCCATTGAAATCCGCCGAAAACTTCGATTCCGACCTCCCAAACTCGAGACTCAAAACAATGGTAAGTGGCACACCGAGTTCGAGCCTATCCTGCATGTCGTTTGCCTCTTCACGCGTGAGCTCGAACGTCAAAGAGAACTTTGAGAATCCGTCACGGTCCCGCTCCTGTAAATCCACAGGATAGTCTCTTACCCAGTCGTAACCGATATGGCGCGCAAGTACTGGACCGCCACGCGCGTAGCGGCTATAGGGACTACCCATTGCCGTGAGCGACAGATCTAGCCCCCTGAGAATGTTGGTCTTGCCTTCGTTGTTCTTGCCGACCAGAACCGTATAATCATCAAGAACCAGTTCACTCTCGTGCGTGATGCTTCGATAGTTTTGGACGGAGAATGCTGTCAGCCTCACAAGTATCGCCCCCGGTACGTTCCCTCGATTGACGCGAGCATACCCCCGACGGAAGAATAAATCGATGCCCAGTTGTCACCGCTCAGCCCACGTCCAGCAATTTAAGATTCTACACCTCGTTGGCACACCGCTCTGCGACGCGACGGCACCGCACCGCAAACCCAATTGAACGACTATCCCAAGCTAGATAGTGTCCAGACGCTTCTCATATATCCCGCACCTTGTCAAGAGGCAAATTCGCCCGACCCCAAGCCCGTCGTTCTAGTGTCGGGCTACACCATCGGCAACTTGCCCCTACCGAAGCGCGTCTCCGCTGAAGACGCTGACGTTACGGCAGTTTCAGTTCTGTAAACGCCACTGAATCCCTCGAGGGCATCTTCGAAGGTGAGGATGAGTTCGTCGCCCTCAGGCACTGTGCAGAATTCTTGCGATGCAACGTGGGGCTTCTTCTCGGCACCACCGAGGAGATGCTCCGCAACATAATGAAAGAGCTGACCACACCGAAGAGGTGGAAAACATCCCCCTACCGCGTATTCGCCGCACACAAGAATAAGTACGACCGAACCATCGAAAGCGACAGCGTTGACAGGACCAGACACGTGTTCCTACGCGCTTACTACGAGGGAGGCAGAAACAAGGTGTGCGTTGGGATACAGTGCAGTCTGACCAGCATCTCGCCAGGAGTCTTCCCATTCCAGTACCTGACATTCGGCATAAAGAACCCCAGCGCAGATGTCAAGCTCGAGCTCGACAAGCTTTGTCGCTGGGCAGGGGAAGGTGGAGGGGTCTACGTCGAACCCACCGACAACGAGCGCCCCTCGCGTAGGACGCAAGACAAAGGGCGTGCGCCCACGACGCCGAGTGAGGCACCGAGGGCGGACGTCGTGAAGCCCATCCGCGTCAACGAGTTCCTCGTGCGCCGATCTTACGGATCCCACCGCAACGACGGCCACAGTTTACAAACCGTCCGAGCAACCGTATGCGTTCTACCCAAGTCTGGCGGAGACCCGCGGCCCATCGAATTCGACGCATACTGGTGTCCCAAGTGCCGTAAATACTTTATGGGCGAGGGAACGTACCTCAGGCTCAAGCGCCAAGGATACATATGCTGCAAGGTCATCGAGGAAAGGGACCTCAGGACGAGACGAGCCGGGGACGGCCTCTACGACGATCTCGCGGCGGAGTCCGTGCTCCACATGTACGGCTACACCGTGAATCAGAAGGACGACCTCTCGAGGACCGAGCGCCAGACAATCATCTCGTTCGTCATCGAGAACCACATCCAGACAGCACAGGAGATAGCCCATCTGCTCGAGTGGCTCGTCGGGGCAAGAAGGAATGACCAACGCATGCGCATAGCGGTCGAACGATGGAGGGACGACCTCTCCTTCGTCAAGCACTACAACAAGCCGACTCGCAGGGTTCGCGTAGATGCCATCTACGCGAAGCTATAGCGCACGCGAGTATCGTGATGGCAGTCGCGACCGGGAACCGTCACCCCTCGTCGACGTTTATGATCCCGCCGCAGCGCGTCTTCCCGTAGGTGCTGCAGCCCCAGAACTTCTTGCCCTTGCGCGCGCCGTAGCGGGCCGTTCGCAGCACCATCGGCGCCCCGCAACGCGGACACGTAGGGACGACAGCGACGGCATCCGGCTCGCCCTTGTCCGGTCGCGGCTCGACGGCAGAAGGCACCACGGTCCCCTCCCGCGACGGCCCGTCCCCCTCGATCGAGGACGTCGCGGCGGCGCGGGCGGAAGCCATCCCGTACCTCGCCGTCAGATCGCTCCCCTGCGGCGAGTTCAGCGCCAGCCACCGACCGCAGCGCGCCTCCATCTCCTTGAACGACTCGACGAAGTCCTTCCTCGAGCGGGTCGCGTCCAGCCGCCTGATGTAGTCGACGAGCTGGTCGGCGCGTATGACTTGGTCGCGCACCTCGGGCGGGGCGTCGTCCGCCTTGAGCAGCGACCTCTCGTTGGCGAGGACGACCACGGACCGGTAGTACTCGTCGAGCACGAACCGCTGCACCAGGCGCTTGGCCGGGCCAGACTCCGACATTGCCACGGCTTTCATGAGGTCCACGTGCCTGCGGTTCTGCGACACCGGGGAGTAGATCCCCTCGCGACGGCGGCCCCTCCCCCGCCCGAACGTGCGGACGAACGCGCCTGACGAGTCGATCTCGATGTCGCCCACGAGGTTCTTGCACTCGATGACCACGATGTGGTAGGGGGTCACGACGAGGAAGTCGATCTGCGCCCTCGACCCATCGTGCTCGAGGCAGAGGTCGTGGACGAACGCCAGGGGGTAGTGGCCGTTCATGAGCTCGAACGCGATCTTGCGCTCGCCCGCCACGCCGGCCCGGGCCAGCCGAATGTCACGCTCGAGGTCGTCCTTCTTGTCCTCCGGCACGACCGAGCGCAGGGCCTCCATCTTGCGCAGCTCGAGCTCCGAGCGCGTCGCCCCCTCGTTGAGGAAGACCGGCCCGTGGGAGGGAAGCGTCAGGCGTCCGAACATCGCTGGCACCGCAATTCTTCAGTAGACAACACGATGGCTCCCGGAATTGTACCACCTGACCGCGGCGCGACAAGGTGCGGAGCAACCCATGGCCTATGATAGACTTGAAGGCGGTTCAGCGGCAGAAGGGAGCACCCACCCATGAAGGACAGCGTGCCGAGCAAGGCGGACCGCAGCGCACGCGGCCGCAGCCCATCAACCCGCAGGCCAGCTTCAACGCGGCGAACGCCCGCAACGCGCTCGTGAACTACCTCCTATCGTACGACCTGTAGCTCGGCCAAGGGGCCAAGAGAGGGGAGCGGGATGGCGACGAACAGCAAGCCTGGGATGCGACCGCCCAAGGTCACGTTCAACTCACCAGTCGTCCTGTGGTTCGTGATCGTCTGCGTGGCGGTCCAGGTGGTGAGCACGCTGACCGGCGGGGCCAGCACGGACGCGCTCTTCACCTTCCACACCAGCTCGCTGTCGAGCCCGCTCGAATTCTTCCGTCTCGTGACGTTCGCCTTCGGACACATCAGCTGGGACCACCTCATCGGCAACATGAGCTACATCCTGCTCTTGGGCCCGCTGCTGGAGGAGAAGTACGGCTCGCCAAGGCTGGTCGCCATCATACTGACGAGCGCCCTTACCTGCAGCATCGCGAGCATCGTGATCTTCCACACCGGCGGCGTCGGCGCGAGCGGCGTCGTCTTTACGTTCCTGATACTCTCCTCAGTGACCAGGGTGCGGGAGGGTGAGATCCCGCTCACGTTCATCCTCGTTGGGACGTTCTATCTGTGCCAGCAGCTGTACGGTGCGTTTTTCGTCCGCGCGTTCGTCAGCTACCATGGCCACATCGTCGGCGGGCTGACAGGAGCAGCCCTCGGCTTCCTGCTCCCAGAGAAGTCGTCCACCGACTCGAGGGGCATCTTCTGAAGACGATCAAGCATATGGTGAGCCGACCCACTCCGCGTGAATCGACAGCGGTGAGAGTTCAAGCAGCCGACGAACGGCCCGTGCCGACTCGCCATGCACGAGTCCGCATCACAGCGCCACAAAAGTCGAGGTGATGGTCACTTGTCTATCCGACGTTTCTCCAATCACTGCTGTGGACAAGTTCGATCTCCGCAATCTTCACGCCGCATCACGCGGTATCCCTCATGCTAGCACCCACGCCGGGTCCGCCCAACGTGACTTCATATCGGCCATAGCGTGCAGTTATTCGGGACAGTGGCCCTCGTCATCGCGCTTGTTGATACGCAGCGCGCCCGTCAAGCATATGAGCCAATTCGAATCGACCTTGTAATCCGCAACATCATAGACTGGCATCGCTTTTATCGCCCGCTCTTCCCTCATGCCTACACGGTGCCCAACTTGAGGCATTCAGATACGCCGCGGCACCGGAGACCGCGAACCCACGTATGTCGCGAACCTTTGCAAGGCGGGCGCTAACCCCTTTGACAAAATCGCTCGCATCCGAACGTCTAGTGCTCCCATAGCCCCGGCGGCGGTGATTGCCCCTGCCCCAAGGCACAATCAAGACGGACGCTTTCAATGAAAATGCCCCAACGAGCAGCGTCTGTAGCAGGCATTGCCGAACCGCGGGAAGCGAAAAGGATTGGGTCATCAGGAACAGCGTTGCGCGGCGACGCAACGCAGCACGCCCTGCGCGCGTCCACGAACGGCTAGCCGAAACTCCTGACGAACGCACGAAACTGCTCGTCGATCACGCATTCTGCACCACTCGGCCACCGCTCGGTCCACGTGATAGGCGAAGGCGTTTGCCTCGCGTTGGCCTTGGCCTTGGCGTTGGCCTTGGCGTTGGCCTTGGCGTTGGCCTTGATACCAGTCTTGGTGCCAGTCTTGGTGTCGGTCTTGGCGCTGGCGCTGCGATTGGTCGCCCTCCTTGTGGCGGTGGCCCCTCCCGCGCTCAGCGAGTTGGCCATCCGCTGCTGCTCTCTAGCCCTTCGCCCATCATCTCTCATCATTTCCCGCAGGGGCCTGCCTTGGCTCACCACGACCTCCATGTCCTTCTCCGGGACATCGGGGTCCAGCACATAGACCTCCCTGAAACGCCTGACGCAGATGTCGCAGCCGGCCATCTTGCAGAGCCTCGCCAAGGAGGTCACCTCCGGCATCGCCTTGCGCGCGACCAGCCTCGACAGCAGCCGCCGGTCTGGTGCCGGCATCCTCCTCAGATCCGCCGCCGAAACTTCTGCCGCCTCGAGTATGCGGCCAGCCGCCTCCGAGGCACAGACGTCGTCGTCCCGCCTGCATTCGCCGGCCGATCGCTTGATCGTCATCGAGCCAAATCTGCCCCTCACGCAAAGCGAATACCCGCAGACGTCGGCGATGCCGCAGAAGTCGTCGACCCGCATGTCGCGTCCCTCCCGCAACGCCCGCTCGAGGAAGGTCACCTCACAACCCGCGAGCATCGAGATGCGCTCATACGCGAGACCGGACTTCCGGCGCATCGTTCTGATGACTTCGCTGACGTTCATCATGGTCCCCCTCACACAACGCGACTGGCGCAATCAGCTCAGAACCGATAAACCTGTTGGGTACAACGCTTTGGGTAGATGCTGGTTATCACCCGATTGAGGTGCACCTCGCAGTTCGCAGCCGACTCGTCTGCCATCTGCCCCCGCCAATCGCCAACCACCATGTGCAGCACGTCCACCGGCTCATCGGCCACCGTCATGCTTAGCTCGGCCTCGGCCCACGGGCCGCGATCGATAACCGCCGCGCTGCCGTTCATGAGGTGCAGCACCAGCGCCT
>ONMP01000176.1:6335-9313 GCA_900318935.1 uncultured Actinomycetes bacterium | reverse complement strand
ACGGATCCACCGCCGAGCCGGAGGGGGAGGAAGAGATGACGAGCAAGGCCATCGCACGGAACACGATATTGTATGGCCCTCCGGGCACGGGAAAGACCTTCAACTCGGTGGTCTGGGCCGTCGCCATATGCGAGGGCAAGTCGCCCGAGGAGGTCGCCCGCGAGGAATATCCCGACGTTCACGAGCGCTACGAGGCGCTTCGCGAGGAGGGCAGGATTGTCTTCACCACCTTCCACCAGTCGTACGGCTACGAGGAGTTCATAGAGGGCATACGCCCCGTCATGGCGGAGGACGATGCGGACGGCACCATACGCTACGAGATCAGGGACGGCGTCTTCAACCGAGGAGTTCGCCAACACGGCTGAGCTCTGCTCGGCGATACCGGCGCGAGCATCCCGAGCTGGACGTCGGGGCGCTACATCGGCTAGGCGCTCGACGACGGCTTCGACGACATGCTGCCCGCGATGAAGAGCGACGTCGTGCTGAGCCGTGGTAACACCGTCCTCATCATCGACGCGAAGTACTACAGCCACACGACGCGGCGGCAGTACGACAAGCGCACCGTCCACTCGAGCAACCTGTCCCGGGTGTTCGCCTACTTGAAGAACAGGGAGGCTGAGTTTGCCGACGTGCCGCACGAGGTGTCCGGCATGCTTCTCTACGCGAGGACCGACGAGGAGAACCAGCCTGATGTCACTTACCGCATGAGCGGAAACCGGATGAGTGTGCGTACGCTCGACTTGGGGCTTCCGTTCGACTAGATCCGCAAGGAGCTCGACGGAATCGCCGAGGCGCACTTTGCGAATTGAGGCAACAAAAGCACTTGATCTTCTGTTGCCCGTATGGGAACTCAACGACAGATCAACATCGGTATAATCGATAATGATAAATCGCCAAATGGGACGAAGGGATATGAGATGGACGTAACTGCGATACCGGACGATTCAACTAGTCCAGGGGTATCTTCGAGACTGATCGAACAGGTTGAGAAATGCTTCTATTACAACGCGCGATGCATAGGCAACTGTGTGTACATGGGGCTGATAAACGACCAGGATCACTGGTACCCTGAGCAGTTCTGCGACTTTCTGTTCCAATCCGCTGGCATGTTGTCCGACATCCTCGCAGAGTTACTCGAGACAGAGGGAGGACGGAAAGCTAGGTGGCTTTATCCGGATGACTTCTGGCAAGTCTTCCAGCAAGAACCTTCCAAAGACTACAGGCAGTACATCGTGGACGTCGGTAAGTCAGCATTCTTCAGGGAGGCCGGGAGCATCGGTTCCTACGGACGCTATCCAGGAGCATATCTAAGGACAACTGACATGGCCATCAACAGGTGCCTCTCGCTTCTGAGAGTTGCCATTGAGGAGAAGGCGGAGGACGTCGTTTCCCTGATGCTCGATGACATGGGATACATGATGGGGATAGCGAGCCACTACCTACTCGTTCAGCTATTCCTAAGGCGCATGCATCGCCCAAATGATGTCATCTTCGTTCCGAATAAGTATCTTGATCCCGACGACAGCACCAATCGCACGATGTTGCATCTATATGACCAAGACATCAACGAATCTTCCATGCTTCTCTATGTCCCTGACCAACTACACACGATATGGATACAAGATGACAGCGGTACCGTCGCCACTGGTCGCGTCAATTTTGCTGGAATTGAAGGAACAAACTTCAAGGTGAGTGACCAGCGGATACCCCAATACTTCGACATTATTGCCAAAAACTTTGTAAAGGGGATTTCGTATTGAGCACAACCACCTAGGCATAGCGGAGCATACCGCAGCTAGCCGATATCTGGCACAACCAGAAGACACTCGTGTAACTGGTGAGTAACGAGGTACATGAATGCTATTGTGTGTTGTAATCTAGATTTGGACTGATTGAGATTGACCCACTGCTTATGAAAAGATTCTCATCATCATACGTTTACCGCCGAAGTAACTTCGTCCTCATTGGGTGCGAGCAGTTTGACGTGGTCGACAACGATTGGACACCCCTCGCCTGCGTTGTTGAGAATCTTATCCAGAGAGGAATGCCGACTCATCCATCTAGGAGCCTTACCGAGCTATTAGGTGATCCAATCCAGCTACATCTGGACAGACCTACCAGAAAACTGATTACCCACGATTGTGTTTGGACCAACACCATCAAGGGGAGTCCCGACAGGAGCTTTAATCCTGCTGCAGAATTCTTTACGAGGATTCTCCCCGATTCGTTGCCACCTGACAAGCGATACATCATCAACTACATCGTTCCAGAGGCGCTGATCAGCGACATAGTTCCAAGTTGCGACCCGAGGTTCACCGACCAGAGGGTGGACTTCTACTGTCCACGTGCGAAGTTCGTAATCGAAATCGATGGATCGCAGCACGACAGGGGCCCGCAGTCCTTCCTCGATCGAGACCGCGACCTGTACTTGCAGGTCAATGGCATAAGGACCGTGCGTATTCATGTGGGTGACCTGCACGTCGATGCAGCAGTGCGTGAGCTATGTGATCGATTCGATGCGGGTGATGAACTGCCAGCAGACATAGACGAGAACGAGATATTCCCTTACGAAATCGCCATTCGCTCACAGATTGCCCTCATCACGCTCATCAAGCAAGGGGCGCTCTCCCCCGCCGATGCTACCTGGACCATAAGCTTCAACTGCGACAGACCGGACATAGACAGAAATGCGCTTATCAACTGCGCAATCCAGGACATTCTCGACCTTTTCGAGAGTGTCTGCATCCTCGTGGATAGGCCTTTCAACCGACCCACAGTGATTCTTTCTGATGAATCGGCTGATGTTGCGCTCGACATCTCCGCGACAAAGATGTGGTCAGAGCTTGAATCAAAGCCGAGCATCGTGTATGCAAGAAACGACTACTTCGAAGACCTTGACAACTTTGAGGTTGCCCACGCTGAACCCATCACCTACAAGACGGCAAATCCAGAGCGACGTGACGAGGTCGACAAACGCC
>ONMP01000176.1:0-6294 GCA_900318935.1 uncultured Actinomycetes bacterium | reverse complement strand
GCATAATACGCAAGGCCCTGTCGAGAAGCCCGACTCTCGGTATACTGCCGACGGGATCCGGTAAATCGCTCTGCTACCAGATGGCATGCCTGCTACAGCCCTGTATCAACTTCGTTGTATGCCCCATCATCTCGCTTATCCAAGACCAAGAGCTCAACGCTCACGAGTTCGGTATCGATCGCGTGGGGCGAATCGAAAGTCAGATGGACCCCACCGACAAGAACGAGGTACTCGACGCATTCGGCAGGGGCAAGTACTCCTTCATTTGGATTGCACCGGAGAGGTTCCAAACAATCGATTTCAGACGGCAGCTTAGCGAACTCTCTGCGCGCAGGCATTTCGGGTACGCCGTTATCGACGAGGTGCACTGCCTCTCTGAGTGGGGGCACGACTTCAGGGTTTCCTACCTCAGGCTCTACCAAACGATAAAGCAGTACTGCTCGGGAGCTCGGATCATCGCCCTCACTGCCACAGCCTCCAGAAACGTGCTTGAAGACCTACTCTGTGAACTCGAGATAACCAAGGCCAACGTCCAGACATCAACAAGCCTGGACAGGCCGGAGCTCAAATACCACATCGTGCGAGTCGCCGAGCTAGAACGAGAATCAAAGCTCGACGAAGTGCTCGACCAGATTGATGTGGAGTTCCAGAAGACCGAAGGCGTTGACTCGATATTCAAGCCCCGTGGTAAAGACTCAATCTGCGGCATCATCTTCTCGAACACCAAAAACAACTTACAACGTTCCTCCGCGTCATGCGAGGGCGTGCTCGCACACCTGAAGGGCCGCGGAATTCCCGCGGACTCCTATCATGGGGGCAGGAACGACGAGCGCACACGTATCCAAGCGGAGTTCTTGGAAAACCAGTTCACTGTCATGAGCGCCACAAAGGCGTTTGGCATGGGCGTGAACAAGAAGAACATCCGGTACACAATCCACAATGGCCTCCCGTGGTCGGTTGAGGCCTTCTATCAGGAGGCCGGTCGTGCGGGACGCGACCCCGCACACAAGGAATCCGAGTGCTACATCATCTACTCAAACGAGAATGATCCGAAAGCATCAAGGCGGTTGTTTGAGGAGACCACCACCGTTAACGAAATCATTGGCTTACAGCCAGGGCTGGTCGGCGATCTCAGCACTCTGTTCTTCCTCTGGAGCGGCAACCACGAGGATCTGCAAATCGAGCGTCATGCCATAGTCGAGGTGTTCAAATGGCTCAACAGGAGGCGCGGTAGGGATGGACACGTCATCGTCAAGTGGGACCTGGTCAAAGATCTAACGAGGGATGCCGCCCTTCGACGCGCTAATGAACGTGCCAGTGCAGAAAAGAAGTCGGTAAAGGCGGAAGTCCGCATCGGAACGCAGGACGCCCTATATAAGCTCGCCGTCTTGGGGATTGTGATCGACTGGACCGTTGACTACAAATCCAAGACATACAATGTGGAAATGCGAGAAATCAACCGGGACAGTGAGGCTCTCGTGAAGGCTGCCCTGCAAACGTACATCAAGAGGCACAACCCGACCTTCTCCTTCGACAACCCCTCGCCTGCACACATCAAATATGTTGACGCATACCGGAAGGCGCCCACGGGCAACAAGCTCATAGGACTTATCGACACCTTACTCCTCTGGATGAGCGACAACATCGTTTTTAGCAGGCGACGCGCGATAGGCAACATGCTCGAACTGTGCGAGTCAGAGCGGAGCGAACAGCAGATACGCGATTACATCAACAGCTACTTCCGCCTTGACACCGAGAGCAACGACCAACTGGACGCTATAGTGCGTGACACATCGCACATCAGTACGTGGACGAGGCTCTTCACCACATATGAGCTCACCGACGATCCTACCGTTCAGAAGAACGTTCTCAAAGACGCCAAGGAGCTTGCAGCAATCGCAGCCCTCTGCGACCGCTACCGCGAGAGCTTCCATGCGAACATCGGTCTTGAATGGTCAACTATGATAGCGAAGCTCCTTTCTGGAACGTTTTCGGAACAGGACGTAGAGAGCCAGTTCAAGTTCGTCGCATCAGAAATCAGCGGATACCCCGACCTAGATGCGGACAAACTGTTCGAAGAATTGCTTGCCTTCCTTTCGGTCGCGAGCGACGAGGCTAAAGACACGTTCGGGTCAGTCGTCGTCAAGCACGCATCTGAACGCGCCCTACAGACCTATAAGAAGACTCATGACATAGTCACGCTTGCTTATCTCGTGAACGAGGCAGACAGCAAGCTCAAATCAACCTGGGGAAAGAGGAGTATGAGATGAGTTCACGAGAAGCAAACATCGAGCAATTGAACCGTGCGATAAACTCGCTCAACGATGACGCAGAGAGCGTTCACGAGCTGATGGCCCGTTCGGCTGACGAGCTAGAAAGTGCAACAAACGCATGCAACAGGGCTGCAGACAACGCAGCTCAAATCATCGAGGCTCTGGGTCCTTTGACCGAGCTGCTGGACACGCAGCATCGGAACTCAGCGGCGATGCTTGAAGAAGCGCGAATGGCGTCCGAAGAACAGCGCACAACTGCCACCGAGCAAACCGAAGCCCTTAAGAGCACCGTCATAGAGACGCTCGATTCACTCAGCTCCAAGACCGAGACTACATGTAACGGACTCGTAAAGACGGTGGAGGACACATTTGGCGAGCTTGAGAAGTCGCAGGACGAAGCATTCAATGTCATCAGGACGAAGACCCTGAAAGAGCACGAAAGGACGCGCGACGAGCTACAAACTGACATCTTGGGCTTCAAGAACGCAACCTCCGCCAGACTTGATGCCTTAGAGGCTGGAATCACAAAGGTTGAAAGCGCAGTCAAGGAGCTCGAAGGCAAAGTTGCAGAATCCACGGACTCCACCACGAAGAAACTCCTGATCCCGATGTATGTCGCAATTGGCGTAGGCGTCATCAACCTGATATGCCTTGCCATGTTGCTCATGAGGTAGGACTTGCGAAGCGAAGTGGGAGCAAGAATTGAGCAAGGTCGATACATACACCGAACGCGGTTTGGCCTTCTTGGAGGGTAATGGCGTAGCAAAAGACTACGAGCAGGCATTCTATTGGCTGAGCGTAGCTTGTGAACTTGGCTCTGACATTGCTGGGTCGAAGCTGCGGGACATGCGCAGAATGAGTCTTGGCACTCCCTTTGATGGCAGCCCGGCCGAATCCACTCATAATCCTTCAGTCACCGATGAGCAATACAGCCCGTCGGTACAAGACCAAACGCCCGGTGCAATAACCATTGTCAGCGAAATACCCGGCATAGGGTCCATGCATCATGTGGCGAACCCAAACAGATGCGTCGCATGCGGCATGGAAACGCTGGTTGCCAGTCCAACTATCGCGGGTGCGAAGTACTGCTCGCCCCACAAGGGAGGATGCGGGACAACTCTGATGATTCCCATCATCGAGTACGGCCTCGATCGCGGCCTTGCGATGCAGCCGTATCGCGAAGGAATTCCCGGACGCAGAGGTAATACGTATTCATCGCTAGGAGCTCTTGTCCACATGATTAAATATGACACTCGCATGGACGACACCATGCGCGCCGGCATGATTGCAGAGACTGTCAGGCGCATACAGGAATGCGGTGTCATCGAGCAAGTGGCGGGAGGTATGAGACATGACCTCGTTATCGTACCTGCGCCGTCATCGAAGAGAAGGAGAGTTCAGCCGGTCTACCTATTGGCGCAACTCATATCGCAAGGCGGCTACGGCTTCGATAACGCACTGATGAAAAGGTCCACCATCGAATCAAAGAACAGGCCAAGGGGCACAGAACTGGCGCCCAGTGACGTTCGTTGTAACGGTAACGTCTACGGCAAGGCAATTCTTCTGGTCGATGACACGTACGGCGAGGGTGCAACGCTTCGAGCCTGCATACGAGCTCTAAGGGAAAACGGTGCTCGAGAAGTCTACTTTCTCTCGCTCTGCAAGAACATCTTCGGCGGCATGAAGGGCAGTCCTACTGATGACCACGATATTCATTAGCGGATCCAGAGAGATCTCGTTCATCCCCGATGAGGTCACAGAACGTGTCAATCGAATAATCAACTCGGGATTCGACATCGTCGTAGGAGATTCCGAACGCGGTGTCGATGTGGCCATCATTCGGTACTTGGAATCATGCGCGTACGAAAACGTTTCAGTCTATACGGTCCACGACAGGCCCCGCGTAAAAGGCATCCTCGACGCTTGGAACATACGAAAAATTGTGCCCACCGCGACCGCTAAGACAGATAAGGCTGGAAATGTTCGCAACAGGCGCGAACTTGAGACCGCCAAGGACCAGGCAATGGGGGCACTTGCCGATTATGGACTCGTTATCTGGCAGAGCACCTACATGAATCGCTTTGGCAACATGTCGGTCAGCAAGGGCAGCTTGCGGAATATGTATCAGTTGCTTAGTGCTCGGAGGCCAGTTGTTTTGTACAAAGCGCCTTCAGCTGATTTTGATGTCACACCCTATACCTGTCATGAGCTCAGGTCGCTCGAGGACTTAAAGACACTCGTCTCAACGGAGCCCAGTGTTGTAGCAAGGTCTTATGCGGAAATTGAAAAAGCGGCTTTGCGTGATGGGCCATCGTTGTTTGTTTAGAGAAGTGATCATCAACATCGATGGAGAAGATAGTGAGCCTGTCGATTGATTGTCCAAGTTGTGGATGTACTGTGTCCGCGCTTGCCGCAGCGTGTCCATCCTGCGGATTCCCTGTAGCACTGTTCTCATGCATGGAAGGAAAAATCAAAGTACTGGGCGGTGATCCATTAGAGCTCATAGCCATGAATCCATATACACCACCAGTCATTCTTGAGATGCTCTGTGGAAACAGCAACGCAGCCGTGCATTCGGCTTTGACGAGAAACCCAAGTACGCCCGAGATGCTTTTCTGCCGGCTGTCTAACGATACTGATAGCGACGTTCGCGTTGCTCTACTTTCTAGCCCCTATGCAACCGACAAGGTCATGCAGAAGATCTCGAATGATCCGGATAGAACGGTCATCGACGCGTTATGCCAAAACCCCTCGACGCCAGAATACCTTCGCAGGGAGCTCGCGAATCAAATCGTGGACAACGATGCGTATGACGACAACGATGATGACGAATCAGAAGAGCAACAGTACAGCTACGACGATGCGTATTTGTCATATCATGACGGCGGGATTGATTATGATGGCAAGTTCTATGTCGTAATGGACAATGACGAATACGGGAAACAATATGTACTTCGATGAGGACAACGGATGGCTTACGGAGCTTCCATAAAGGAGCCAGAGGCGAGCTCACCTGAAGGGCATGAAATAAACCCAAATCACTCAGTGAACGACCCGCGTTTAGTGCGCGTACAATTGAGCTGAATCGATGCCAGCTGATGGAAGGGCCGCAGAATGCATGACGAGTACGACGTCCAAGCGCTGATCGATGACCTCCGGTCAAAGGAGGAGATGGATCCCGATCAGCATGATGGCTGCTACCGACTGATGCGTGAGACCATTGCCGCCTATGCGAGACTCGACGACCACCGCGTCCTTGACTATCAGGACCTAAACCTCATCTATCTGACGACCGTACTTACAATCAAACAGAGCATCGAGTCCAAAAAGAGAACGGTCATGGCCAGTCACCTTGCGGAGGCGGACAAGGAGGGTCTCTGCGGCCTGTGGGATGAGACTTGGCGGCGTGCGGGTGACGGGGAGTACAACAACATTGAGGGGGAGGCTAACGGAAAGCCGACGATTGGCTTGTTTGGAACGGGATTCATGTCTTTCAAGGGAAGGGGAATGTCTCCTGAACAAGTGCAGAATCTCATCGAGATGTTGGTCGACATTCTTCCCTTGGATGACGACGAGGAGATATTCGAGCGAGCTGAAAAGACATTGGCCAGGACTATCCCCGGGCTGAGGGCTGGATCTGCCTCAATGATGCTTCACTGTTTGAAGCCGTATACGTTCCCCATCTTCAATAGCAACAGGGGAGCCGGCAGTGTCTTCCAAATCCTCGGCGTAGTGTACGACAAGCCCGAAATGCTCGAGAGCTACATCGGCAACTGCAGGAAGACAAAGTCATTTAGAGACGCGAACTTCACTTGTAAGAACTACCGCATCTACGACATGGAGTCGGGGGACCGTCTGGATGAATTCCTGCTGAAAAGCCCATCGAAATCAGAAAACACGAAAACCGACCCAACTTTCGCATACGGATCCACCGCCGAGCCGGAGGGGGAGGAAGAGATGACGAGCAAGGCCATCGCACGGAACACGATATTGTATGGCCCTCCGGGCACGGGAAAGACCT
>ONMP01000175.1 GCA_900318935.1 uncultured Actinomycetes bacterium | reverse complement strand
GCGCTGGCCGACGACGTGGACGCAGATGTCGTGACCACGCGCTCGCACTATACGCGCAGCTTTGCGTCGGGCGTGTGGAACGGCCAGGTCTTTGGCGTGCAGTTCCACCCGGAGAAGTCCTCGGCGGTGGGCCTTGCCATCCTGCGCAACTTTGTGATGACAATTGAGCAATAAGAAAGCCGCAGTCGAAGGAGGAGCCCGTGTTTGAGGTTATCTCTTCTCAGTTGGACGAGGTTGAACGGGTGTACAACGTCAAGGTGCTCTACGCCATCGAGTCTGGCAGTCGTTCATGGGGGTTCGCCTCGCCAGATAGCGACTACGATGTGCGGTTCGTGTACGCGCGCACCGTCGATGACTATCTGGCGCTGAATCCTGCATCAGACGTGATCAACTGGCGCTTGGACGAGACGCTTGACATCGTGGGTTGGGATCTGAGGAAGTTCTTCTTGCTCCTGCGCAAGTCAAATCCGTCAGCGCACGAATGGGTCGTGTCGCCCATCGTATATCGCGAGGATCCGCGGTTTGCTGTGGTGCGCGACATCGCGCCGGATGCGTTCAACCCCAAGGCCTGCCTGCATCATTACCTAGGGATGGCCAAGAGCAACGTAGATCACTTGCAAGCAGAGCAGGTGAAGCTCAAGAAGTATCTCTACGTTCTGCGCTGCCTCTTCTCCGTGGAGTGGATTCTGCAACGCGGGAGCTTTCCACCGCAGCTCTTTGCGGAATTACGACCGCTGATTTCGGATGGCGCTCTGCAGGCAGCGATTGACGAGGTGCTTGTCTGGAAAACGAGTTCGCAAGAGAGCGACCTGCATGCTCGCATACCCGTCTTGGATTCGTGGATACAAGCGGAGTTCAATCGCCTTACCGATGCAGTGGCACAAGTCCAACCTCGTGATCCTGTGTCGTTCGACGTGCTTAACGAGGCATTCCTCAGCATTGTCAAATCGTAAGTGAAAGGTGTCCCTATGATTCTCTTTCCTGCCATCGACCTCATTGCGGGACAGGTTGTGCGTCTGCGCCGGGGTGAACGGTCGCAGATGGACGTGTACTCGACCGACCCGGTCGCCGTTGCCGAGGACTTCGCGCGACGTGGTGCCACGTGGATTCACGTGGTAGACCTCTCAGCGACCTTCGAGGAGGATGAAGAAGCACGTGCGGCGAATGCGGCGGCGATTCGAGGCATCTGCCAAGTGCCGGGCATTTCGGTGGACGCGGGCGGTGGCGTGCGTGACCTCGCGGCCATCGAGCGACTGGCCGACGCCGGGGCCAAGCGCATCGCCATCGGCACGGCTCTCGTGCGCGATCCCGAGTTTGCACGGCGGGCAGCTGCGGAGTTCGGCGAGCTGGTCGTGGCAGACGTGGCTGCTCGCGACGGACAGGTGCGCGTCAACGGCTGGCGCGAGGGCGAAGGCATCTTGGCCGACGAGCTTGTGGCACGGCTGGCTGATTTGGGATACCGGCATCTCGTCTTTACCGACATCGCGCGCGACGGCATGCAGACGGGCATCGACGTGGACGCGTATCGCTACATCGCTCGGGTAGCTGGCTTTCCCGTGGTCGCGTCCGGCGGCATCGCCACGCTTGATGACCTGCGTGTGCTCGCGGCGGCGGGAGATGACGTCATCGAGGGTGCCATCACGGGTCGCGCGCTCTACGAAGGCAACTTCTCGCTGGAAGACGCCCTGGCAGCCGCGCAGAGATAGCCGAGTCCTCGGACGCCTTAAGTCCTTGAACACCTACGCTCCGGAAAGGCAGGCATAGCATGAAGCTGTTTCACCTCTCGGACCTGCACCTTGGCAAACGCCTCAACGAGTACTCGCTCATCGAGGACCAGGAGTACATACTGCAACAGGTCCTGCACCTGATTGACGCCGAGACTCCCGATGCTGTCCTCATTTGCGGTGATGTCTACGACAAGACCATGCCCTCCGTCGAGGCGGTGACGCTCTTCGACGATTTCCTGTGGGACCTGTCCCAACGCAAGGCGCCCGTGATTATCATCTCGGGCAACCATGACTCGCCGGAGCGTCTGGCCTTCGGGTCGAGAATCATGAGGCAAAGTCGGATACACATCTCGCGTAGCTACGAATTGGACACCCCACCTGTGGTGCTTGAGGATGAGCACGGGCCGGTCAACTTCTACCTGCTTCCCTTCGTCAAGCCGGTTCACGTGCGGCATGCGCTTCATGAGGACTTTCCCGAGGAGGCGGAGGCGATCAAGGACTACACGGACGCCCTCGAGACCGCAATTGCCCACATGGGCGTGGATGAATCGCAGCGCAACGTGCTTTTGGCCCACCAGTTCGTAAGCGGTGCCGAGCGCTCGGATTCGGAGGGCTTGAACGTCGGGGGATTGGACAACGTGGACGTGCGCGTCTTCGAGCCCTTCGACTACGTGGCCCTGGGGCACCTGCACGGACCACAAATGGTCGGTAGGCCGACGGTGCGCTACTGCGGAACGCCCCTCAAGTACTCCTTCTCCGAAGCGAAACACAAGAAGTCCGTGACGGTCGTGGAGCTTGGCCCAAAGGGCGACATCGAGCTGAGGTTCTTGCCACTTGAGCCGCTGCATGACCTCAGAGAAGTGAGCGGCACCTACGACGAACTCATGCTGCGCGAGAACTACGCAGACACGAACGTCGAGGACTACCTGCATATCACGCTTACCGATGAGGACGACGTCCCCAATGCCATCGAGCGTCTGCGAGAGGTGTATCCCAACCTGATGCTTCTTTCGTACGACAACAAGCGAACTCGTACCAGCGCTCAGCTGAAAAGCACGGAGCATGTGGAGAGCCTGACGCCGATGGAGCTTTTCTCGGAGTTCTATGAGCAGCAAAACAACCAGCCCATGGACGACGTACAGCGCGAGTTCATGCAAAAGACCATCGAGAAGGTGTGGGAGGAAGACTCATGAGGCCACTGCAACTGACCGTCTCCGCCTTTGGCCCGTACGCCGGTCGAGTCGAGCTAGACCTCGAGCAGCTGGGCGACAAGGGGTTGTACCTGGTCACGGGAGACACTGGTGCCGGGAAGACCACCATCTTTGATGCCATAACCTTCGCACTCTTTGGCGAGGCAAGCGGCGACAAGCGTGACAATTCCATGTTGCGCTCGAAATATGCGGACGATGACGTGCCCACTGAGGTCGAGCTCACGTTTATGCACGGTGGCAAGAAGTATCGCGTGCGTCGCAATCCTGCCTACATGCGCAAAAAGATTCGTGGCGTGGGGTTCACCAAAGAGAACGCCAATGCGGATCTGTTTCTGCCGGACGAGCGCATCATTAGCAAGGATAACGTGGTGACGCGCTACATCGAGAACGAGATTCTTGGAATCAAGCGCGAGCAGTTCCTGCAAATAGCGATGATCGCCCAAGGCGACTTCCTCAAACTGCTCACGGCGGATACCAGGGAGCGTCAGGCAATCTTTCGCTCGTTGTTCAAGACGAACTACTACAAGCGTCTGCAGGACATCCTCAAGGAGCAGACAAGCCAGCGCAGGCAGAAATATGATAGAAGCCTGCAGGCCCTCCGCCAGTATGTGGCCAGCATACAGTGCGAGGAGGGCGACGAACTCTTCGCGGAAGTGGAGAAGGCCAAGGAGAACGCCCATCCCAGCGATGACGTCATCGAGCTTCTGGACAAGCTCATTGCCCGGGACGAGGAGGAGCAGGCGGAGCAAGATCGCGTCCTGAAGGAATGCACCGAACGGATGGAGCGGCTGGGTACTCAGATCGAGCGCGCCTATCAGCAGGCGAAAGACCGCGCGGAGCTTGCTACGCTAGAGGACCAGAAGGCTCGCCTGACGCCAGAGCTCGAGATGGCACGGGAAAAGGAGCGCTTCGAGCAGGGTCGGCAGGGTGAGCGGGACGAGCTGCGCGGGCGTATTGCCACGTTGAACGCATGTCTTGGCGACTATGAGCAGCAGGAAGAGCAGCTCGGGAAGCAGGCTGGACTCAAGGCGAAGGTGGAAGAGCTGCGCGCGCAGGTGGCGGACGACGAGCGTGCATGCGAGGCATACGAAGCCGATCTCGCAGCGTGCCGGACAGAGCTCGAGTCTCTGGCAGGATCCAGAGATCGCAGGGAGGAGCTTGCCCGAAACCGGGACGGAGTCGAGGCAGAAGTCCAGCGGCTCAATGTGCTCCTGACGAGGATTAGGGGTTACGAGGAGCTATTGCGCAGGCGAGAGGGTGCCGAGCAACGACTTGCGGCATCGGTCGCGGCCATGGAAGCCGAGAAGGCCAAGGACGTGAAAACGCAACAGGCGCGTGAGCTCATCGGCAGAATTCAGCATGAGCTTCCCTCCTATGCGGTACTTGAGAGCGAGCGTCGTGAAGCTCAGGAAAAGGGGCGGGAGCTTGAAGGGAGACGAGACGATAGGACGCGCTTGAGTGTGGATCTGAAGGAGCTCTCCCAGCAGCTCGACAGCCTGAGGTCCGAGCGACAAGAGCTTTCAGATGCGGGCGGCAGGCTTGCGGATCACCGGAGCTCTATGGAGAGGCTGAATTCGCAGCGAGCGAATCTCGTGGAACGTGGCAAGTCCCTCAGCGAGTATCGTTCGCTGTCGAACGGATTGGCTCGGGCGGAGGGGCGGTTGGACAAGGCTCACACGAGGCTGTCATCGGCAGAGGAGCGAGGCGGCAAGCGTGAGGAGATGCAGCAGCGCATCGGTCTCATACAGCAGGAGCTCGCTCAGTACGACCAGAAGGCCAGGCGTGATGCGGATCTGCTGGACTGCCAGAAGCGACTCGTGGTATTGCGGCGGGACGAGACGCGCAACCACGATGCGCTGGTTCGGGCGGAGGGACACCTTGACCAACTGCGCAAGGAGCGCGAAGGTCTTGCCGGTGCCGAGTTGGCTCTGGAAAGGCGGCGGCAAGAGCTTGGAGATGCGAAGACCCGACTCGTTCAGTTGGATGAATTGCGGGGTGACCTCGCTACGCTTGAGGAGGCCCAGGCGCTGTGCAGGAAGCTGCAGAAAGAGTTTCTTCGCCTGGAAGGGGAGTACCAGCAGAAGCGGAGTGCCTACCATGAGATGCGTGACGCATACTTCCGCGAGCAGGCTGGCATTCTGGCGAAAGAGCTCGTAGAGGGTGAGCCGTGTCCTGTCTGTGGCTCGACGGAGCATCCGCACAAGGCACAGGTATCCGAGAAGGCGCCGAGCGAGGTTCAGCTGAATCATGCGCATGATGAGTCGGAACAAGCTCGTGGTCGCTATGAGCAGGCCAGCAGGAGGGCGAACGAACAGCAGGCAATTGTCGACACGCGAACGGATGGGCTTCAGAGGAGAGTGTCGGCGCTCTGGCCAGAATGTACCGTGGAGGATGCCGCGCAGCAGGTGACGAGTGACCGGTCGGTTACCGCGCAGCGCATCGAGGCCTTGGGTCGTGAGATTACCTCGGAGGAGGCGCGCGTGCGTCGTGCGCGTGAGGTTGACGAGGAGGTTGCTGCTCTCGAGCGGGACATTGGCCAGCGCCGCGAGGGTGAGCAGCAGCTCAAGGAAGGCATTGCGTCTTATACGAGCAGAGAGACCGAGCTTGAGCGGCGGCAGTTCAACTTGCATTATGCGGACAAGGCTTCAGCCACCACAGAGCTGCAGCGTCTACAGCGGGAGGTGCGCACAATCGGCGAGGAGCTCGATGCCGCGCGCAAGGAACACGCTGAGGCGCAACGATTGCATGGCGAGCTTCAGGGGAGGCTCAATTACGCACATGAGCAGCTGAAGGACGTGGTGGACCTAACTGACGTGGATGCTTCTCTTCAGCGTGTGCACCTGGAGCTGTCAAGTGTTGACGAAGCGATACGGGAGCTAGAGCGCCAGATCAAGGTTGAGTCGAATCGTCAGAAACGCTTTGAGCAGACGGAAACGGAGATAGCACAGGGCGAGGCGCGGCGCGAGGAGCTTGGTGCGGAGAGGGCCAAGGCAGAGCAGGATATTGCCGTGCTGGAATCTCGGCTGGCCGGTCTGCGTGATCATGTGCGCGACCTTGAGGAGAGGTTGCTTTGCCCGAGCGAGGGACAGGCACTTGCCCGACGCAGGGAACTTGAGGCGCTGGTCGATGCCCACGAGAGGGCTCTTCAGCGTGCGCAGGCAGAGCTCGAAGAGTGTCAGGCGCGCATCGAGCGCATGAACGGCGAGATAGCACAGGCAAAAGACCAGCTTGAGCAGGATGTGGATACGAGTGATGTCGCGGACGTCCGTCGTAGCGACGAGCTCACGAAGCTCATCGAGCAGAAGCGGCGTGAGTTGCAAGAGGCCCGCGAGAGAAGGCAGGATCGGGAGCGGGTCCGCGCTTCTTTGTCAGCCAGATTGCAGGAGGTCACGCACCAAATCGACGAGCTCACGAAGGGGCTTCCCTATCCCAGCAGGAGCGAGGCGATGACCCAGCTCGGCGCGATGCAGCAACGTTTGGATTCCATGCGGCAGGCGCTCGAGGAGGCTAGCAAGCGTTTGCAGGAGCTTGACGGCGAGGCGAAGAACCTCGAAGGTCAGATTCGCGCCTTGCAGAGAAAGATCGATGCCGTCGGAGATCTCGACGCAGATGCCCTGTCCAGAGAGCGTGAAGACCTGCGCTCCAAGCAGCAGACGATACAGGGGCAGCGACAAGATCTCTATGCACGTCTGGTGGCCAATAGGTCTGCTAGGCAGAAGGTGCGGGAGAGCTTGAAGCAGGTTCGGGAACGGGAAAGCGATTACGTCAAAGTCGAGAACCTCTCATTGACGGCGAATGGAAACCTCACTGGCAAGGACAGGGTCATGCTCGAGACCTACGTGCAGCAGACCTACTTTGAGCGGATGATTCAGCGGGCCAACATTCGCCTCCTGCGGATGACGGGCGGACAGTATGAGTTCAAGCGGCAGGCAGAGGCTGGGAACCGTCAGTCCCAAAGCGGCCTCGAGCTTGAAGTCATTGACCATTACAACGGCTCCACGCGAAGCGTTCGTACGCTTTCGGGTGGGGAGTCCTTCATGGCCGCGCTGTCTCTGGCTCTCGGCCTTGCCGACGAGATACAGTCCAGCGCGGGCGGCATCCGCATCGAGGCAATGTTTGTCGATGAGGGCTTCGGCTCGCTCGATGAACACGCTCTGCAGCAGGCGATTGATGCCTTGCAGAGCGTGGCGGCTGACACCAAGCTCGTGGGTATCATCTCGCACGTAGGTGAGCTGAAGGAGCGGATAGACCGGCAGGTCGTCGTGACGAAGAAGAAGACCGGTGGCAGTGCGGTGGAGGTTGTTTGCTGATCTTTCGGGGGTAGCCATGGGAGCGTATGACAGCGTCAGGTTTTCATACAAGGGAAGCAACGGTGTCGTTCCCGTCGCTACTGCCTCCATTCCAAGGGGATGGAGCACAAGGGCATGGCGGACGAACGAGCAGCAGAGTTGGGATCGGCCCTTCTGCCTCGACGTCGAGGCGGCAGCCCATGCGGACGGGAGCGGCCCCAGGCTTGCAGCGGATACCGGCGAGGCGTTCTCATGGTTCGACCTTGCCAGCATGGCCGACTCTATGAGTATGGAGACGATGGGGGCGTCGATTCTTGGCGGCTTGCTGGGCGGTTTCGGGGGGTTCGGGTTTGGCTTTCCGGGCGCGATGCCCATGCCCGGCCTTTCGCAGGTGGGGGTGTCGAAGCCCCGCACTGGTCGTCCCGAATGGCAGTTCTATTCTTTGCCGGACTACCTAGACGAGCTGATGGCGTCGATGGACGACGGTGCCATCAAGCGGCGACAGATCTGGCTGCTTGGCGAGGCAATCGTGGGGGAAAACGAGCGGGCGATGCTCGCCCGCGAGAGATCGCTTGCCGAGTCTGAGGACAAGAGTTGGCGTGAGCTCGGTGTCTCTGGCTTGGAGGTTCGCGTGAACGCGGCCATCGACCGGACGATGGTGCGCCATTGGAGAATGGTGGACTCGCGTGGGACCATGATGCATGTGCTCATCGGAGCGAAGGTCCACGGTGTTGACAAGCTGTGCTACAGGGAAGGCATGGCTCCTGCCTCTATGCTGTGGTCGGCGCCGTTTGGCCAGGCACAGAGGGGGAACGCCCTTCACTATGATGTCGAGTGGCTGGTCGAGAAGCGGTTCTACGGGTTCCTCGTGGAGGGGGAGTGCGACGTTGACTGGTTTCGCGAGGCCGTGGTTCGTTTCGGGGCCTCGCTGACGTTTGACGCTGGACTCATGGGGGAGATGCGCAGGGAGCGTCAGCGTCTACGCGATGCGGAGTTTTCCGAGGCCAAGAAGGAGCATGAGGAGGTCCGACGCTACAACCAGGACCTCGACAAGAGGATGCGTCAACGGGATGCGGAGCGACAGGAGCGTATGCGCCAGCACGAGGAACAGCTCCGTGCAGACAGAGAGAGGTGTAGGCGCCAGGATGCCCAAATAGAGCGAGACAGGCGTGTGAGGCATGCTTGGAGCAATGCCATCCGTGGGACGGAAGACTATCGTGATCCCTACGGCAATCATGTCGAGCTGCGCGTGACAGGTCCCAACCAGCGAGCGTTTTATGACCACAGGACAGGCCGAACAATCATGTCAGACGTGACGGATGTCGACAAGCCCGCAGACTGGGAAGAGCTATCCAAGTGGCAGTGGTGACCACGATCCCGCTGTGGGATTGTGGTCAATGTTGACCACTTCCCCACAGCGGGATCGTGGTCATCATAGTGCGCCGTTAATCTCCTCCTTGGAGAAGCCGAACGCAGTAGCGGCGGCCGAGACGCTAAGTTCGCCCGAGCGAACGGCATCGGCCGCACGGGCAAGAAACTCCTTGCGGACGTCAGCCTCACCCTTGGTGTAGCCGTCAGCCTCTCCCTCGTCGTACCCCTCGTCATACCCCTCACTGCAGCCGTCCTCCTTTGCCTCGCGGCGGAGTAGCTCGCGGTACTGCTCCTCGCCCCACTCCGTGAGTAGCATGTCTATCACCTCCGAGCGTCGCAGCGCAGTTCGTCGCACGCCTCCATTATGGCACGGTTGTGGCCCTCGCTTACGTTGAGAACGGTGGCCGTCACCTCGATGATGCCAGGTCCGTGTATGAATGCGTCGGAGATGAGTACCTCCTCGCGCTCCGGCCGGATTCGCGTTTCGTGCGGCGTGCTCGGCCGCTTTTGCGTTTCGTGCAGTCATCACCCGCGCACCAAGTGCAAAAACGGCCGAAAAGACCGCACCAAGCGCAAAGATGGCCGATCCTTGCCGCACCAAACGAGATAACGTCCGAGGCGGGTCGCACCAAGTGCAAAAACGGCCGAAAAGACCGCACCAAGCGCAAAGATGGCCGATCCTTGCCGCACCAAACGAGATAACGTCCGAGGC
>ONMP01000316.1 GCA_900318935.1 uncultured Actinomycetes bacterium | reverse complement strand
AGTACCTGGAAAAGAATCCGAATCTCTTGATTTTAAAGTCTTTTACCAAGATGTACGCGATACCAGGCTTAAGACTGGGATACCTTCTGTCTGCAGATCCGGATTTGATTGCGAGGGTGAACAGGGCCGGCCAGGCATGGCCGGTCAGTCATACAGCCCAATGCGTCGGAATCGCAGCCCTGAAGAGACCGGATTACCGGGAGCAGGTGGTGGAAGTGACCAACAGGGAAAGAGCATTTATGATGGAGGCCCTTTCCGGCCTGCCTGTCCGTCTCTATCCGGGAGCGGCCAATTATCTTTTCTTCCGGGCAGAAGGCATGACTGACCTGGACGCAAGACTGGAGAAATATGGGATCATGATCAGGAACTGCAGTAATTATGTGAACCTGGGAGATGACTACTGGCGCGTGGCCGTGAGATCCCATCAGGAAAATGAGAAGCTGATCAGTGCCCTGAAAGAGATATTACAAGAGAGGAGTGGGATTTGATATGGCGAAGGCGATCTTATGCGTAGCCGCGGCGACACTGGGCTGCATGCTCGGCGTGTGCGTCACGTGCCTTTTGGCCGCCGGCGATGACTTCTACTACGACACGGAGGAGGCGTAGACATGCAGCGACGAAGCTATGCCGCGACCAGCGCCAAGCAGCAGAAGGCCGAGCTCAAGGAGGCGAAGTGATGACGTGGAGGGGCCGGCATCTCGACCGCGACTCGCTGTGGCCATTCGCGTCCGTGAGGGCTGCCCTCGCCATCGGCGTGGTCACGGTGGCGAGCACGTGCGCCCTCGTGGCGTGCAACGCGCCGGTTGTGGTCGACGCGACGCCGACGTCGCCTGGCCGTCCGCTCGACGCAGTACGCTACGAGGCACCGACGTTTGCGGAGGGCGAGCAGTGCTTCCGGGTCGTGGACAGGGCGAGCGGATCGACATGGTGGCTCGTGCAGATGAGGGACGGCTACGGTAAAGCGGAGTGGATCGTGCTGCCAATCGCCACGGGAAAGGCCGTGCCCAACCTGTGGGAGGACGGCATCGGGGCCGGGTGCGAGGTCGTGGAGCTGGAGGAATAGGGCGCCAGGCTAAGCGAGCTCCAGAATGGGCAAGATGAGAAAAGCTAAATAATTAAGATTAACCCTTGCTCCGTAATCCTAAATGGTTTACAATAAAATCAAGCCATTTGGAAAGGAGCCGAAATGCCGAAGCAGCGCAGCGAGAGCCGGGACACGAGAAAGGTGATGTCGCGGCTGCATCGCGAGGGATGGACGATGAGGCCGGGCAAGGGCGACCACGTCAACTTCAGCAAGCCCGGGGTCCAGGCGCTCATCACCATCGACGCGGGCAACAAGCAGGTCCCCAAGCCGGTGTTCCAGCGGATAAAGGAGGTCGCGGGGTGGTGACGCCCCGCCCCTCCGGGGGCCGCTCTGCCAAGGGCGTTTCGACTCGACGTGAAAGGAGTTTGAGATGACGAAGACCATGTATGCGGCGGTGATGAGAGATGACGGGGAGGGCGGGCTCTGGGCAGAGTTCCCCGACCTCCCCGGTTGCTACGGCTACGGTGACACTGCCATGGAGTGCGTCAGGAGTGCCAGCGACGCCCTCGAGACGCACCTCGCCGCGATGGAGGAGGATGGCATCAGCCTTCCCGAGGCGACCGATCCGGATGTGGAGGACGGCAAGGTGGCGTGGTTCTACGCCGACA
The DNA here is from genome assembly GCA_900318935.1 of uncultured Actinomycetes bacterium. GTDB lineage: Bacteria > Actinomycetota > Coriobacteriia > Coriobacteriales > Atopobiaceae > RUG440. The sequence continues at coordinate 983 of ONMP01000316.1, read as the reverse complement.
CGGCCACGGTCGACCTTGGCGCTCCGTCGATGACCGCGGCAGACGCCGCGCGAGAGCTCGGCGTGACGCCGGCGAGGGTGAGCCAGCTCATCGCGGACGGAAGGCTCGACGCCCGCCGCGTCGGCGGCACGACCCTGGTGACCGAGGAGAGCGTCGGCGCGTACGCGTCCACGCCGAGGTCGCCGGGGAGACCGAAGAAGGAACTCACCACGGCGTAGTGCGACAAGCCCAGGACAAACGGATACGACGAGGACTGACGGGGAGTCACAGCGGCTCCCCGTCCCCTTTTGGGAGGGTTACGAGAGATGGGCCAAAGAGAGGCTAGGGAGTGGATACGAGGGGAGGCTCGCCTAGATGCCAGCCATTAGCAAGGACATGATGGGACTCATCGACGCCATTGCCGACGCCGACATGCCGAGGGCCAAGGCGTACGCACGCGTGGTCGTCGCGAACGACACTGATGCCAAGACTAGGGCTTGGTGGCGCGAGCAAGTCAAGGCCAAGCTCGAGGCGACGGCGACCGAGAGTCTGGCCGACGTTCCGCGCGACCTCGTGGGCATGGTCGTCGTGGAGGATTCGACAACGTTCCCCGTTGGGCGATTCACGCTCCTTCCCGGCCATTCCGAGGTGGTCTACCACGTCAGGCGCATGCGCAAGGCGTGCGGGAGGCTCGCGGAGATGTCCATCCCGTACGCAAACGCCACGATGCTTTGGGGCGAGAGCGGCACGGGCAAGACCACCCTGGCTCGCTACGTTGCCTATGAGCAAGAGCTGCCCTTTGTCTACGTGAGCTTCGCGCGACTCGTCGACTCCTATATGGGCGCGACCTCGCGCAACGTCGCCAGGGTCTTCGACTGGTGCTCGCAGTTTCCCTGCCTTCTCATGCTCGACGAGATCGACACCATTGCCGCCACGCGCAGCGTCGCCCACGACGGCGCCGCCAAGGAGCTGGGACGGGTAACGGTGACGCTCATGCAGCAACT
>ONMP01000171.1 GCA_900318935.1 uncultured Actinomycetes bacterium | reverse complement strand
TCTCGCCATTTCGCCGTCGAGGCGCATTCAGGGTCTCGGTGCCCGTCAGCGCGAGCAGCTACTCCAGACTCTCTCGAAGTAGTGGCGCACAAGGCACGACTGTTCGTCGTCTCAGGGCCTGCAGGAGTCGGCAAGGGCACGCTTGTATCGCGTGTCCGTACCATGAGACCATCCTTAGGACTTACCGTCTCGGCGACAACGCGGTCGCCAAGACCAGGCGAGAAAGACGGCGTCGCATATCATTTCATCTCCGACGAGGAATTCGACAGGCTTGTGGAGCGTGGCGAGTTCTTGGAATGGGCACAGGTTCACGACCACCGCTACGGGACGCTGCGCAGTGAGGTAGACGCATGCTTGGCGCGTGGGGAGTCCGTCGTGCTCGAGATTGACGTGCAGGGCGGCGAGAACGTACGTCGCGCATTCCCCGAAGTCGTACGGATCTTTGTGGAGCCACCTTCGTGGGAGGTTCTTGTCACGCGGCTCAAGGGTCGAGGCACGGAGAGCGAGGAGTCCCTCGCACTGCGTCTCCAGACAGCTCAGCGCGAGCTCAAGCTAGCCCATACCTATGACGTGCGCCTAGTCAACGACGACCTCGATGAGGCGACGAAGGAGCTGGCACGCATACTCGAGAAATACGAGACGATATAACGACACGAGAAAGGCGGATTCATGGCTATCACGAGTCCAGAGATTGACACGTTGCTCTCAAAGACGGAGGAAAACCCCTTCCTTCTTTGTTCCATCGCCTCAAAGAGGGCTTGCGACATCAACAACATGCTACGCGGGCAGCACCTGCGCGTCACCGCCATCAAGGACTTTGATGACATCACGACGCTGGTGTCTGGCGAGGACACCGTATCTATCGCCATGCAGGAGATCAACGACGACGTGCTGAGCTTCGTGCAGGATGAGTTCGACGACCAGATTCGTGGGTCGAACGCACGGGTGCAGCAGAACTCATGAGCGAGCGCGTCTGCCTCGTCCACTATCATGAGATAGGTCTCAAGGGCAAGAACCGCGCGACCTTCGAGAACCGTCTGCTCGCTAACCTCGACCACGCTCTGAAGGGTATGGGCGTCCAGAAGGTACGTCGTATCTCTGGCCATCTGCTGGTTGAGGCAATCGATGGCCAGGCAACTCCCGAAATGGCGCATGCCATAGCTCAGGTGCCAGGAGTCGCGCGAGTTTCTCTTGCGTATCGCTGTGCCTTGGATGAGGAGGAGTACTGCGCCGCAGCCGTTCGTGCGCTCGGCGAGGTCGAGCAGCCGTGGGAGAGCTTCAAGGTACATGCGCGTCGCTCGTCCACGAACTATGAGCGACACACGCTTGAGATGAACCAGATCGTCGGGTCCGTTCTCTGCGATGCATTCCCGACGAAGAAGGTCCTCATGCATGGGCCTGACGTCCAACTCATCGTGCATGTGGTGCAAGGGGATACTTACGTCTATGCTGACACGGGTCCCGGCGTGGGAGGCCTGCCTGTAGGGACTGCCGGCAAGGTCGTGTCGCTCTTTTCCAGCGGCTTCGACTCGCCGGTTGCCACGTGGATGGTCGGACGGCGCGGTGCCGTCTGTGTGCCGATTCACTTTTCCGGAAGGCCGCAGACGTCGGACTCCAGCGAATGGCTATGCCAGGACCTCGTGGAGGCACTTGCACCTGCCGGTATCGTCGGGCGGCTGTATGTCGTACCCTTCGGCGATCGCCAACGTGAGATTTCGCTCGTGGTACCGCAGAGCCTACGCGTAATCATGTACCGTCGCGTGATGTTTGCCGTCGCGGAGAGAATTGCGAGGGTCGAGGGTGCCAAGGCGCTCGTGACGGGGGAGTCGCTAGGCCAGGTCGCTTCGCAGACCCTCGACAACATCGCCGTCGTCAACGAGATGGTCTCGATGCCCGTACTGCGCCCGCTCATCGGCTCCGACAAGCAGGAGATCATGCGAAGGGCCGAGCAGATAGGCACGCATGCCATCAGCAGCCAAGACGCACCTGACTGCTGCACCCTCTTTATGCCGACGCGTCCTGAGACCCACGCGCGTCCGCAAGAGGTACATGACGCCTGGGAGCTCTTTGACCATGAGGGGATGATCGAACAGCTCGTGCACGATGTGGAATACGTCGACTTCGAACAGTGCCCCGCGTACAAACCCCCGCGTGAGCTACGCGCACGGCATAGGGAGCTCGCACCTGCTGAGTGGTGACGATTAAGGGCTTTTTGCAGAACGACCCCGTTCATTGTTCACAAGCGTGAAGTGATGGGCGGGGTCGTTTGTTGCGTTTTGGACAATGCTATGCATAAGACTCCGGGCGTCTTCGGCATTTGCCCAGTTCGCACCACTTCCTCCACAGCTTCTCCACGCAGGTTTGGCGAATTGTCGCCCAAATCTGCAACACGTCTACCTGCAAAAACGGCAGTTTTCGGGAAAAACCTGCTAAATATGCGTGTAATTGCTGTCACCTTGACGATTGGGCTTGAGAGTTACCCGTGCGCGGCGTCGCAAGATGTTCGTAGGGGAGAGCGGCATGACGCAGGGCAATCGGACATGTCGAATGACACCGTGCAGGCCGCAAGTCGTGGAGGTGGTCGGTATGGCACAGGGCAAAAAGAAATCAATGCGTGTGGGTATGCGATCGCTGGCGAGGAGGTACGGACTGACCGCACGCTCGGCTGTCATGGGCGTCGTGGGAGTAGTCACGCTCGTAGCCGCATTCGTGGGAGGGTTTGGCCTGCTCGAGGGAAGAGGTGCAGAGATTGCAAGGGGGTCGGAAGTCGACACAACGACGTCTGGAATAACGGAGTCGATGGCCTCAATCGATGCAGATCATGGCTCTGGTGAGGATGCCAAGCCCAATGTCGCAGCGGAAAAGGATGTGTCCACGTCGGCCCAGATGTCCTCATCGGAAGCCCCCACGAGGCGACTTGTTCACGTCGACGGCGCCGTGGCAACACCTGGCGTGTACGTGCTCGATGGGACGGACCCACGCGTCAACGATGCGGTGCTCATGGCGGGAGGACTCGGGCCTGAAGCGGACACATCGCAGGTAAACCTTGCCGCGCCTGTGGAAGACGGGCAGAAGGTGCATATACCCACGTACGACGAGCTCGTCGCGCAACCCGTCGGGCAGCCAGGTGCGACGGACTTGGCTGCGGGTCCGAACATGGAAGATGGTGAGTCGGGGCTCGTCAACATCAATTCCGCCACGACCGAGCAGCTCTGCACTCTTCCGGGCGTAGGGGAGGCCACGGCCGAGGCCATCATCGAGGAGCGCACGGCAAACGGGCCTTTCACGAGCATCGAAGACGTCATGCGGGTTTCGGGCATCGGAGAGAAGAAGTTCCAAAAGATGCAGGGGCAGATCTGTGTATGACCGCAAGGAGCTGCCCAGAAGACCTGACATACCAGCGCCGCTTTACGCGCTCATCGGTGTAGTCGCAGTCGAACGAGCGATGCTTGCCGAGGGGAAGCTATGGGCGTGCGGCTTCGCGGGCCGCGTCGTGGTCGCGACAAGTGCGCTGCTCCTGGTGACAGCTGTCCTTGTGAGAGAGTTGCGACCAACTTGCGTGCTGCTCATGATATCTCTAGCCTGTGCGCTGTCTCTCTCTTCGCTCTGTCTCGCGCGAGTCGATGCGGCGTCGAAGGCGATGGGGAAGAGCGCCATCTCAAGGTGGTGGTTTCGGACGGAGGGAGATGCGACCGAGACGAGCAGGGGATTTCGCTCGCGTGCGGATGCGCTTTGGGAGGGAAAGACCATTGGTTCGGTATGGCTCCTCAGCGCGGAATCCCTCGAGGCCGACGTGCGCCTCCGCTGCGTCGGCTCCTTCGACGGACTGGGGGATGACGGGTGGTCGGTGTCTTCGCGCATGCAAGGCGTATGCGGCACCGTGCATGCGATGCGCATCATCGAGCGCGTGAGACCCGAAGGCATTGCTGGACTGATCGGCAAGCTGCGCTCTAATGTCTTGAAGACCCTCGAGCCAGAGGGCTCAGACGAGCGCGCCTTGCTTGCAGGCTGCGTCTGCGGATGGCGGGCGGGACTTCGGGAGCGAGGTTTAGATGACCTGTTCGCCCGCTGCGGCACGGCACATCTCGTCGCCGTCTCCGGCGGACATCTCTCGGTGCTCTTGGGGCTTCTAGAGGCGGCGCTCATGGCATGTGCGCTCAGGCCTAGGTGGAGATTCGCGTATATGACCGTGGCAAGCGGCGCGTTTGTGCTTCTGTGCGGGGTACCCCCATCTGCGGTTCGTGCATGGGCCATGACCACGACCTCCCTGCTTGGCAACCTCGCGGGCAGAAGGTCGCATTCGCTCTCGGCGGTCTGCATCGTCGGTCTCGTGATGGCGCTCGTCGACCCATCGCTCTCGGGAAGCCTCGGCTTCGTGCTATCGGTCACATCGGTGTGTGGTCTCTGCGTCTTTTCCCCATACGCCACCTATGCGCTGGAGTGCACGATTCCCCACATGGAGCTACCCCGGTGCGTTCCCGCGAAGGCAAGGCGTCGCATCGCAAAAGTCCGTGTCGGCGTGCGACAATCCATGGCTGCCTCCGTTGTCGCCCTGCTTGTCACGCTCCCGTTTGTCGCCGATGCTTTCGGCGAGGTTTCGCTGGTAGGTCCCCTCGCGAACGTGCTCATCGCGACTCCTTTCACGCTCATGGTGGCGACGGGCATCATCGCAGGCACACTCTGGCTCCTACCACCCCTTCAAGCCGTCACGCTTTGCGCGGCCGACCTGTTGGCCAAAGTCGTGCTGTGGGCACTACGCGTGCTTGACGCGCTTCCCATTCCAGTCGTTCAGCTTGATGCAGGTGGCCGTCTGGGATGGATCGTCTGGATGCTGCTCGTGGCAACACTCGTTTGGTGGCCGAAACTCTCGCCTCGACGGTTGCGTCTGGGCGTAGGCGTCGTTGTGCTCGCCATCACCTGCTTCGTCGCGCGATGGCGCTTCTTTGCACCCGCGCGCATTTGCGTGCTCGACGTGGGACAAGGCGACGCAATTCTCGTTCAGGATGGCTCGCATGCGGTCCTCGTCGATGCTGGGCCTGACAAGGCGGTGCTCGATGCTCTCTCACGGGAGCACGTGACGCACCTCGATGCAGTTGTTATTACGCATCTGCATGACGATCACTTTGGGGGAGTCCTGAGCTTTGAGGGTAGGGTCACCTGTGACGAAGTGATTGTCGTCGAGGGTGTCGCAAAGAACGTAGCGGGTGAACTCGCGAATGCCGTCGTGAGCCTCTGCAGCGAGGGAGCCAAAGAGGTGAGCTACAGGGACACGCTGCGAGTCGGTGGCTTCACGCTCGAGGTTGTTTCTCCCATAGAAGCTGTCGAAGGAGACGAGAACGCCGATTCGCTCGAGCTGCTCGTGCACTACGACGAGGACGGGCGCAGTCTGACGGCCCTCCTTACCGGAGACGCCGAGCGTAACGAGACGGGGGCGGCACTTGCGCGGGGGGACCTTTGTGACATCGACCTCCTCAAGGTGGGCCATCATGGGTCGGAAGTCAGCATAAGCGCCGAGGAAGCGCGAGCGCTCGATCCCGAGGTCTCGGTCGCCAGTGCGGGGGAGCACAACCGATATGGGCATCCCGATCCTGTGTGCGTTGGCATTCTCGAGGGTGTAGGGTCTGAGTTTATCTGCACCAAGGACGTCGGTGACGTCGACGTGCGTCCTGGCACCGACGGCCCCATCGTGCGCACGCAGCGGCCGAGCCGTACCGATTTGTTGGTCTCTCGCTTGCAAACGGTGTACACTTTGCCTCACGTCAGCACGGCGCATCGGACGGGAGGCGTGTACCATGGCAACAAGCGGGCTTCTTTCGGCCTACCTCATCGTCGGCACGGACCAGCTCAAGCGCGAGAGGGCCGTGCATCGACTCAAGGCCCGTTTGGAGCCGGGCCTTGAGGCCTTCAACCTTGACGAGCGCACGGCATCGGCCGACATGAGCGGCACTGATCTCGTCCTCTCGCTCGACACGCTGCCGGTGGGGCAGGGCTTCAGACTCGTGCTCATCCACGATGCAGCCCACCTGCCCAAGGCCGCCGCAGACGCACTCATCACTTACCTGCAGAATCCAAACCCGAGCAGTCTGCTTTGCCTCGAGACGGAGGCCCTCGCGAAGACGACGCGCCTCTACAAGGCCCTCGCCAAGGTCGGTAAGCAGGCCATCGTGTCCTGCGACGCCATCAAGCCACGCGACCTGCCCGACTACGTCTGCAGGCTCGCGCGCTCACTGCGCATCTCCATCGACCCGATGGCAGCGCGCGAGCTCGTGAGCCGCGTGGGCGAGGACACTACCCTCATTGAGCGGACGCTCAGGACCTTAGGGGAGCAATGCGGTTCCGCAATCGGCCTTGCCGAGGTGGAGACATACGTCGCACGCACGGCCGAGGTCAAGCCGTGGGAGTTCTTGGACAAGATCTC
>ONMP01000170.1 GCA_900318935.1 uncultured Actinomycetes bacterium | reverse complement strand
CCGTATCTGCGCCGCCAGATCGGCACGGTGTTCCAAGACTTCAAGCTACTGCCTGACAAGACCATCTATGGAAACGTCGCCTTTGCCCTCGAGTGCATCGGCAAGCCACGCTCGGTCATCGAGACGCAGGTTCCCGAGGTGTTGCGTCTCGTTGGCCTGGCGGAAAAGATGGACAGCTTCCCCGACCAGCTTTCGGGCGGCGAGCAGCAGCGTGTATCGGTGGCGCGAGCGATGGTCAATCGTCCGCCGCTTCTCGTGTGCGACGAGCCGACCGGCAACCTTGACCCTGCCATATCGTTGGGCATCATGAAGCTGCTCGACAGGATTAACCAGACGGGAACGACGGTCGTCATGGCTACGCACGACCGCGAGATGGTCGACTCCATGCGCAGGCGAGTCATCGCGCTCGAGGCCGGCGAAGTGGTTCGCGACCAAGAGAGGGGAGGCTACGGATTCTATGATGCCCTCTAACATTGGCTATTCGCTGCGCGAGGCCTTCACCCACATTCGCAGGAACTGGTCCACATGCCTAGGCGCCGTTGTGACCATATTCCTCTCGCTCTTCGTTATCGGCGTGTTCATCCTCGGCTCCAACTTGGTGAGCAATCTTGTGGGCAGTGTCGAGGACCGCGTGACGATTCAGGCATTCCTCAACGATGGTGCCGACCAGGCAGCTGTGGATGCCTATAAAGCAAAGCTCGAAGGGTGGGACAATGTCGAGTCTGTGTCGTACAAGAGCAAGGACGAAGCCTTGCAGGAGTACCGCGAGACGATGTCGAATCGCAACGCCGAGGATGCGGTCGCGGCGCTCGACGGACAGAATCCCGTCCCCGCATCACTTGTAGTCAAGCTTGATGACCCGCAGCAGGTGGAGACCACGGCAAACAAGATCGTGGCTGACGAGGAATTCAAGCCTATCGCTGACACACCAGACAACACCGCGGCATCCGTGCAGTATGGTAAGGAGACCGTCGATCGCCTCTTCAGCGTTACCAACTACATCCGTATCGGCGCAGCCGTACTCATCATCCTGCTCGTCTTCGTGGCGTTCGTCTTTATCAACAACACGATTCGCCTCGCGATTTCTGCGCGGAAGCGCGAGATAGCCATCATGAGGCTTGTCGGTGCGTCAAACAGCTTCATCCGTGGGCCATTCGTGGCTGAGGGTGCTCTTGAGGCCTTGATTGGCTCGCTCCTGGCGATTCTTTCGCTGCAAGTGGGCTGGTCCTTCCTCAAGCCCCAGCTGCAGAGCAGCCTCCAGTTCCTCTCGTTCGAGCTCTCGCCGACCGTGGTGACCGGATGCTACATTTCGCTTGTGCTCGTGGGAGTCGTCATTGGACTCTTTGGCTCCGCCATCGCCATGAGGCGCTACCTCAAGGTGTAGGAGACTAGCTGTCATATTCGCATGGGCTTGGGCCGCTGGGGTTGTCCCCGGCGGTCCTTTTTTACGCTACACTGGACGCCCGATGCCATGAAGCGTCATTGAGGAGGGGATATGGCTCGTAGGGGACGACGCGCGGACCACACGCGCAAGACCCGCACGCAGAGGCCGAGGGTACAGGGGATTTTGCAGGTCATGCGACCGGGACGAGCCCAGGTCAAGACGGCTGAGGGTACGTTTATGGTGGCTCGGCGAGGGCTGCGCGAGGCCATGAACGGCGATGAAGTGCAGGTAAGCCTCGTTCCTATGCACGGTCGTAAGGGAGACCCCGTTGCCTACGTACAGAGCGTGGTGCAGCGTGCATGCGTCGAGTTTGTGGGCACGTATGGTACGGCGGACCCTCTTGGCGTCGTAGTTCCGCTTGACGGGCGTCTGGGGCACGACTTCTTCGTGCTTCCCGAGGATGTGAGCGCCGAGGCCTTATCGGTGGGCGAGGGCGACGTGGTACGGGCGCGCATCGTGGAGTATCCTTCGCGCACAAGTGCGGGCATCGTCACCATAGTCCAGCGTCTGGGCTCGTCTGAGGAGCTCGACCTTGGCGTTGAGACGATCGTCGCATCGCATGGGTTGGCGGTCGAGTTCCCGTCAGAGGCTCTTGTGGAGGCTGAACGGGTCATGGCGCGCGTGGACGAGGCCCTGCAAAGCGATCGCACGAGGCGCGATTTGCGCGGCATTGCGTGCGTAACCATTGATCCTGCTGATGCACGAGATTTCGACGATGCCGTTGGTGCGCGTCAGGTGGAAGGTGGCTTCGAGGTGGACGTGCACATTGCCGACGTGACGCATTACGTCCCGTGGGGATCGTCCATGGATTTGGAGGCGCGTCGGCGTACGTGCTCGACCTACCTGGTCGATCGCGTGCTGCCCATGCTGCCCGAACGACTGTGCAATGACGTGTGCTCGCTGCGACCGGGCGAAGACCGACTGGCCATGACGGTGCGCATGAGGCTCGACGAGCGTTGTGGGCTTGTGGAAGCAGAACTGTGCCAGAGCGCTATCCGCTCTAAGGCACGCTTGAGCTATGACGAGGTCGATGCGTGGCTTGCGGAGGGGGTACGACCCGCCATCTCGGATGAACTTTGCCAGATGTTGGGCATTCTTGACCGAGTGGCGAGGCTGCGTATGAGGATACGTGCTGAGCGTGGAGCCATCGACTTCGAGACAACGGAGTGCAAGGTCTCGCTCGACGAGTCGGGAAGGCCTGTGGGTATCGTTCGTCGCAAGCGCACCCGTGCTACATCTCTGGTCGAGGAGGCCATGTTGCTCGCCAACGAATGCGTGGCGAAGAGGCTCGCGGGTGCGGGTGTGCCGACGGCATATCGCGTGCATGAACGGCCCGCCCCCGAGGACCTCGCCACCTGCGTGCCGATGCTGCGAGAACTAGACCTTCTTCGCGGGATTGGGGAAGAGGCACTGGTGGCCGCTGAGCCCCACGCCCTGCAGGAAGTGCTCATGCGGGCGCGGGGAACTGGTGGCGAAGTTTTGGTGAACGCACTGCTTCTGCGGGCTCAGAAGCGAGCGATTTACCTGCCCCACAATGATGGGCACTATGCGCTCGGCGCGCGTGCGTACTGTCACTTCACATCGCCCATCAGACGCTACCCGGATGTGCTCGTGCATCGTGCGCTCAAGCGGCTCTTGAGTGGGTTGCCACCTGCGACGGATGTCGAAAGGTCGCTGTCGCAGCTATGTCGCACCTGTTCCGAACAAGAGCGCGTAGCCGATATCGCGGCGCGGGAGTCCCAGAACTACAAAATTGCGCAGTATTATGCCGAGCGTATCGGCGAGCGCTACAGCGGCGTGGTTGTCGGCTGCGAGAAGTTTGGCCTGTTTGTGGTGCTTGACGACACGGGTGCCGAGGGTCTTTTGCCCACGCGCGCCCTCGGCGAGGAGTGGTTCTCCTACGACGCCGAGCGCATGCGTCTCACTGGCTCGTTTACGGGACGGGTGTGGAGACCCGGCAGGCACGTTGTGGTGCGGGTGTCCGATACCGAACCCGCGCGAGGCCGTATCGAATTTGCCCTCGCGTAGGTTCAGGCGGGTGCTGGGGGGACAGTCCCCTGGGTACCCAGGGGACTGTCCCCCCAGTACCCCCAGCACCCGCCTGAACCCCTCACCTCGTCTCCATCTGTATGCGGTATAGTTTGAGAGGCGTCAAAACGTCAGGACGAGCCTATGAGGAGGATTGTGTGGCCGAGACCACCCTACAAGACGAGCTCTTGCGAGCGGAATCCCTGTTGATACAGGGCGAGGACGAGCTGGCGCGCGACCTCCTGCTGCGTCTGGCCGAGGATGCCGAGGAGTACGTTGATCGCAACTGTCCTACGACCGACGCGGTGCAGTGGTTCAGCTTCCCCACGCTCTTTGAGAGGCTGTGCTATCGCCGCGTGGAGAACGACCCACGTGAGCTGCGCGATGTGGGCGAGCCGCTTGACCGGCTCTATGCCGACCTCGCCTTGGCTGACGTGCGGCTGGGCGAATATGATCTGGCGAGCGAGGCACTCAAGCGTGCCGTTCGCTGGAACCCCATGGAGTGTGGCTATCGGCTTGACTTGGCTGACCTGTGCCTAGTCAAAGGTGACGTGCGCGAGTGCCTTGCCCTAGCGTACAGCGTGTTTGAACGCGCCAGCGAAGCGGCTCACCTTGCCAGGGCCTACGTGGTCTTTGCCAGCTGGTTCGAGCGTTCGGGCAACGCACGCGCCGCTGCGGCGTGCCTTCGTGCGGCAGAGCGCCTCGGCGTGCGTGATACGACGGTCGCGGCGGCCTTGGCGCAAGCACGGGAGACGGAGTGCGACCCAGCTACGATTAGCGAGGGGGAGGCGAATGCCACGCTCGCTTCTGAGGGTCTACCGGATGGTGCGAACGCCGAGGTGGCAATTTGTCTGCTCATGTGCGCGGGGGACGCGGCGCGGCTTGGACAGCGCGAGTTGGCGGTGAACCTGACCCTGCGGGCGCGTGACTTGGTGGGCGAGGCGGCTGCTGCGAGCTTGTTGGCGCTCATCCACGAGGAGGATGCTGATGAGGGGTAAGCCAAAGAACAAGACCATCGCGCGCAACAAGGCTGCGCGTCATGCGTATTTCATCGACGAGACGCTCGAGGCGGGCATCGTACTCACGGGTACCGAGGCGCGAGGGCTGCGCGAGCGCGCGTGTAATCTCACGGACTCGTTCTGTCTCATTCGAGGTGGTGAGGCGTGGCTCAATGGCGTCCACATCCATCCGTACTCGCATGGTGGCGTATGGAACGTCGATCCTGATCGCAGGCGCAAGTTGCTGCTGCATCGCAAGCAGATCGACTATCTGGATGGCAAGCTGCGCACCAAGGGCATGGCGCTTGTGCCTCTGGAGATGTACTTCGATGACCACAATCGCGTGAAGGTTCTCATTGGCCTCGGTCGTGGCAAGAAGCTCTACGACAAGCGTGCCGACATGGCCAAGCGCGACGTGGAGCGCGAGATTCAGCGCGCGCTCAAAGAGCGTAGCAGGTAGGTTATACTAGATGCCGAGCAATCGTTCGGATGAGGAGGTAATGCATGGACGTACGGGCAATGTATAAGTTTCAGTCGGGTCTGTATGTGGTCTCGGCACAAGCAGGCGAGGACGTGGGTGCCTGCATTATCAATACTGGCCTTCAGCTGACGAGCGACCCCTTGCAGGTGCAGGTTGTGGTCAACAAGCAGAACCATACGGAGAGCGTCATCGCCAAGGCAGGTCATTTCGCGCTGACCGTAGTTACCGAGGCGGCAAACATGCTCTACGTGGGCCGCTTTGGCTTCAGGACCTCGGCTGACTACGACAAGTTCGATGGCATTGAGAGCGTTACCACGGTGCTGGGTGACCCCTACACCCCTGAGTGTGCCGCATGCATGCTCGCATGCAAGGTAGTGGGTTCGCTTGACGTGGGCACGCACACCATCTTTGTCGGCGAGGTCGTTGACGCCGAGGTGCTGAGTGATGACGCGCCGATGACGTACGCGTACTACCACACGGTGCTCAAGGGCAAGACACCCGCCAAGGCGTCTTCTTTCGTCAAGGAATAACATCACGACGTTTGCCAGAGCGGTTGTATCACCTTGCGAGAACGTGTGGTAAGCTGCTAGACAGCATGCGGGATGGGGAAACCCGCGCCGAAAAGAAGGGAGGCCAGCATGGCCGAGGAGAAGACGTACAAGTTTGTGTGCACCGTGTGTGGCTGGGAAGTCGAGGTCGATACGCCCGAGCTGCCCGAGGACTTCGTATGCGAGGTCTGTGGCGTTGGCCCCGACATGTTCGAGCTCGTCGAGGAGTAAACGCGACGCAAGTTGCTTAAGACGCGGGCCATTGGGGTATACTATGCCTCAATGGCTCGTACCATTTTTTAGGGGGTGACTGGTTTCGACAGGGTACGTTTGAGGTGGGAAGCAAGCCGTGGTCTCCTCGCCACGCTAAACAGGGGTCCCGTCAAAATGAATTGACGACAACAACTCTTTTGAGCCTCAACTGGCTCTCGCCGCATAACATAAGTCGGCGCGTCAAACTGGGATTTCTCCCGCTCTCAGGGCGACGTCATTTTAGGGAGATGCGCGTGTGGACGTAGCTGGTATGCCGCACGCAAAGGCTGAACTAGCTAGGGTGCAAAGCGTGGGTTGCCAGATGCGATGCCCCCGAAACCTAACTGGCAACTGAGCTTGGAGAAACCTGCCAGGGATGTGCTTTGGACCGGAGTTCGATTCTCCGCACCTCCACCATACGTTACGAGGGCGAGCGCCCGCTGCGGCGCTCGCCCTTTTAGGGTTTTGCAGGCTTGGCACTACCTGCAGACGACCTCCACGAGCACGTCTTTCCTTTCGTCGTAAGACTTGTACTTGGAAGTCCCCAGCAGAATCGCTAGCGGCTGAAGCGCTGGAAGAACTCCCAAAGGTAAGCCGCCTCGGGCTTCCAGTTCCAGTGAGCCTGGTCCTTGATGGCCACGAGCTTCATGATGGGCTCGCCGTCGGCGCCGTTGAGCACGTTCTCCTGGGCGCTCTTCTCACCCAG
>ONMP01000169.1 GCA_900318935.1 uncultured Actinomycetes bacterium | reverse complement strand
GAGCAACGGTGCCGGCCTGGAGTGACCACTTTCCCGCTGTGGGAAAGTGGTCAGTCGGTATAATACTTTCGTTGCGAACGAGGAGGCTGGTATGTCACGCGAGATTACGACCGAGAACGTCATCCCTTCCGGCTTGCCCGGTGGGATCTTCGTCTACGATGCGGAGGACGACCTGACCATCCGCTTCGTCGATCAGAATGTCGTAGCCCTCTACGGCTGCTCGTCGGTCGAGGAGTTTCGCGAGCACGTGCACAATACCTTCGATGGCATGGTCCATCCGGATGACTACGCAAAGATTCAGAACGACATCAACGCCCAGACCTTCGGCATCGACAAGCGCCATGATTACGTGCGCTATCGCATCATCACGAAGCAGGGCGACGTGCGCTACGTCGAAGATTTCGGCCACCTGCTGCACGGTCCGGATGGCAAGAAGTACTTCTACGTTTACATCGTGGACGTCAACAAGGACGAGTTTCTTAACCGTAATCGCAACAGCCTGGCTGAGTCGCAGATCCTTTCCGCCATGGCGGACACCGACCCCCTGACGGGCATCGCAAGCATGAAGTCGTTTTATGACGACGTGCAGATGCTACTTGACTCGCCGGACTGTCCAAACGAGCTTGTCTTTGCGCACTTCAACATCATGCACTTCAAGGTGTTCAACGAGGAGTATGGCTTCCAGGCGGGCGACGACCTGCTCTGCCTGCTCGCTCGCATACTGCACGAGGAGTTTGAGGGGGCGCTCGTCGCGCGTTTCTCCAATGACCACTTCGCCGTATGCGCGCCGATGGGCATCGCAAAAATGATTGAGCATGTCACGCACATCCACAACGCCATGATTTCAGCGCACGATGATACGCGCGTCGTGGTGAAGGCCGGCATTTATCAGCTTGATGACAGCTGCCACGAGGTAGGGGCGGCGTGTGATCATGCTCGTCTGGCCTGCAACACCGTGAAGCGCCGCTACGATCGTGTCTACGGCATCTACGACACGAACCTTTATGAGAGTCTGCGTCTGCAACAGTATGTGATTGACAACGTGGACGTGGCGGTGGCGCACCACCACCTCAAGGTGTTCTATCAGCCCATCGTGCGCATCTCGACGGGCAAGATCTGCGGCTACGAGGCGCTTGCTCGTTGGGACGACCCGCGCCTGGGCTTCCTACCGCCTTCGCACTTCGTGCAGACCCTTGAGGAATACTGTCTGATTCACAAGGTGGACCTCTACGTACTGCGCAAGGTCCTGGAGGACATGGCAATGCTCAGGGCTGCAGGCGAGCCAGTTGTGCCCGTTTCGGTGAACCTCTCGCGACTGGACTTCGAGCTCTGCGATGTCTTTGGGGAAACGGAGAAGTGCCGCAAGGAATTCGGTTTCGAGCCGGACATGCTCGATATCGAGATCACCGAGAGCACGCTCAACGAGAACGCGGTCTTTTTGGTGGACACGATCGAGAAGTTCCGCGAGGCGGGCTATCGCGTGTGGGTGGACGACTTCGGGAGTGGCTACTCGGCACTGAACAGTCTCCTTGACTACGACTTCGACGTGCTGAAGCTTGACCTGGAGTTCCTGCACACCTTCGACGAGCATCCGCGCGCTGGCGTACTCATCAGGAATGTCATCCAGATGGCGCGTGGCATGGGCGTCGAACCGCTGCAGGAGGGCGTCGAGCGCAAGGAACACCTTGACTTCCTACGCGAAGAGGGCTGCGAGATGGCACAGGGCTTCTATTTCGCGCGACCCATGCTCTTGGAAGATTCGCGCGCCGCAACCCGAGCCAAAGGCCTCGAATGGGAGTGTCGCGCATGAGGCAGCTGGTGGTTGGGCTTCTCGCCCACGTAGACGCGGGCAAGACGACGCTTGCCGAGTCGATGCTCTTTGCGACGGGTGCGGTGCGCGTGCCGGGACGCGTGGACAAGGGCGATTCCCACATGGACGCAGATCCCATGGAGCGTCGGCGCGGCATCACGATCTTTTCCTCGCAGGCGCGCATGGAGCACGACGGTGTCCTGCTCATGCTCGTGGACGCGCCCGGGCACGTTGACTTCTCGGCAGAGGCGGAGCGCACAGTTGCCGCGCTCGATGTTGCCGTGCTCGTGGTTGCGGCTAACGAAGGCGTGCGTGGTCATACGCGTACCCTCTGGCGACTGCTGCGTACGCGCAATGTGCCGACGCTCGTCTTTGTAAACAAGTGCGACCTCGATGTGCCGCCCTCCGAGGAACTGCTGGCTGATTTACAGGCGCGGCTTGATGAGCGCTGCGTAGATGTGGACGATGCCGAGGCACTCGCGCTTACCGACGAGGCAGCGCTCGACGAGTTGCTCGAGAGAGGTGAGCTGACAAAGGATACTATTCGCAAACTCGTGCTTGGTCGCAAGACGTTTCCGTGCCTCTTTGGTTCTGCCCGACGAGAGGAAGACGTGCGAACGCTGCTGGAGTTCCTTGCGCAACTCGCGCCCGAGCGATGCTGGCCAGACGAATTTAGCGCACGCATATATAAAGTCGGCCGTGATGCCAAGGGGGAGCGGCTTGCGTGGTTGCGCGTCACCGGAGGAGAGCTGCGGGCCAAGACACCCGTGACCTGTATGCGAGCTGACGGATCCGGTTGGACGGATAAGCCCGACCAACTCCGTCTCTATACGGGTGATCGATACGAGGTGGTTGGTGGCGTGTCCGCTGGCCAGGTGTGTGCAGCGACGGGTCTTGCCGACGCACAACCCGGCGATGCTCTGGGAGCAGAGCCGATTGCGCCGGCGCCGACGCTCGAGCCGGTCCTCTCATATCGCGTTCTCTGTGGCGAGAACGACGTACGCACGGTTCACCAGGCGATTGATGAGCTTGCCGACGAGGACCCGCTGCTCGGCGTACGCTGGGACGAGCGGCTGGGTGAGTTGCGCGTACAGCTCATGGGAGCGATTCAGCAGGATGTCGTGCGTGAGGAGCTGGCACGCCGCCATGACATCGAGGTGGACTTCGAGCTGGGTGGCATCCTCTACAAAGAGACGATCAGCGAGCCGGTGGTGGGTATCGGACACTTCGAGCCACTGCGCCACTATGCGGAGGCGCATCTCTTGCTTGAGCCTGCGCCACGTGGATCAGGCGTGACGTTCGGCAGCTTTTGTCCGCTCGACGAGCTTGACCGCAATTGGCAGCGGCTGATTCTCACGAATGCTGCCGAGCGGGAGCACCTCGGAGTGTTGGCCGGCTTTCCACTCACGGACGTGCGCATATCGGTGCTGGGTGGGCGGGCACATCCCAAGCACACCGAGGGTGGCGACTTCCGGCAGGCGACCTATCGGGCGATTCGCCATGCCCTCATGCTGGCACGCGCGGCAGGCGCCTGTATGCTGCTTGAGCCGAGGTATCGCTTCGAGCTGGAAGTTCCTGCGGCAAAGATAGGCCGCGCTCTCGCGGACTTGCAGCGTATGGGCGCACGCTTCGGCGCGCCGGAGATGGCGGGCGAGCTGGCTAGGCTCGAGGGTGTAGTCGCCGTCTCCGAGGTGCGTGACTATCCGCTGGAGGTCGCCGCGTACTCTGCTGGCGAAGGATTCATCGACCTCGCGCCTTATGGATACGAGCCCTGTCATGATGCTGAGGCGGTGGAGGCGGCAGCGGCATACGATCCCGAGGCTGATTTGCCCAACACGCCGGACTCAGTGTTTTGTGCGCATGGCGCGGGATATACCGTCAAGTGGTCAGAGGTCGCGGCGCATGCCCACGTTCACCCTGACGAGCGCTCTCGCACCCTCTGGCGTCCCGCTTCGGAGGTGTGACCATGGAATCATCTGGGGCAAATGCGCGCGAAGACAAGGCTGACCCACTCGTCGGCATCATCCTAACCGCGCTTGCTGCGCTGCTTATAGTGGGCGTTCTTACGTTTGCCGGTCCATGCGCTGTCCACGACGGCGGGGAAGTTGGCGGCTGTTTCTGGGCTGCTCGCGCAATCTTGGGAGTCGCTGTCGTGATGTTGATTCTTTCGATCGTGCGCATCTTTGAACGTGACGAGGGCGAACGACGGGGCCTCTCCTTTGCGGTCGCGTGTCTTGGCGTGCTCGTGGCACTGATGCCTGGCGTGCTCATCGACCTCTGTGCGATACCGACGATGCGCTGTCATACCTTTATGCAACCGTATTGCATCGATGCTGGCACGCTCGCCGCGCTTGTTGGCGGTGTCGACCTAACCCTCAGACTGCTCCGTCTGACAAAGAAGGCGTGATGCGCTGGTCGGCGCGTCTCTGCTGTACATTGCACATGGCCGATGCTCCTTGGGTTAGAATGTATTAGACCATATTGATGAACAAAGGAGCTGACATGCAGTCGGAGACCCGTCCCTACGTCTCGTGGGAGCTTATCAATGACTTTATGGTTGACGCGTTCGAGGGTTATGGTGTTCCTCGCGAGGATGCGGCCATCTGTGCCGACGTGCTGCTTGAGAGCGATCGGCGTGGCATCGAGAGCCATGGCTGCAATCGCTTCAAGCCCATCTATCTCGACCGCATCAAGAATGGCACGCTGCTGCCCACGACCGAGCTCGAGGTCGTGCGCGAGACGCCCACCACGCTCGTTATCGACGCGCATGATGGGATGGGCATGGTCGCCTCGCACTTCGTCATGGAGCGGCTCATCGAGAAGGCACGTGCGCTGGGCATGGCGGGAGGTGCCGTTCGCAACTCAACGCACTTCGGGATTGCCGGCTATTGGGCGACGATGGCGAGCAAGGAGGGCATGATCGGCCTTGTGGGAACCAACGCTCGTCCCTCCATCGCACCGACCTTCGGTGTGGAAAACATGCTGGGTACGAATCCCCTCACTTTTGCCCTTCCCACTGACGAGGAGTTCCCATTCTGTATCGACTGCGCAACCTCCATCGTGCAGCGGGGAAAGATCGAGTACTATGCGCGTGAGGGTAAGCCAACGCCCGCTGGTATGGTGGTGGCTGCCGATGGCAGCGAGCTTACGGACTCTGAGCAGATTCTCCAGATGCTCGTGGATGGTACGGCTGCGCTCGCTCCTTTGGGCGGCGGTCCCGGTGACGAGATGTGCGGCTACAAGGGCTATGGCTATGCAGCGGTCGTCGAGATTCTGAGCGCGGCTCTGGCGGGTGGCAGGTTCATGAAGGCTCTTACGGGCGTCGCACCAGACGGTTCGCCGCAGATGTATGGGCTTGGTCACTTCTTCTTTGTGGTTGATCCCGATGCGTTCGTCGGCCGAGACGAGTTCCGTCGTATTGCGGGGGATATCTGTCGACAGCTGCGTGCTTCTCGTCGTGCTCCTGGCTACGATCGCATCTACACGGCAGGGGAGAAGGAATGGCTTGTCTGGCAGGAGCGTAAGGATAAGGGTGTACCCATCGGCGACGCCGTACAGCGCGAGTTCTGCGAGGTGCGAGACGAGTTGGGTCTGTCCTATCACTTCCACTTCGAGTGAGTGGCGGCTGCCTCCGCGAAATATTTCAGCAAAGTCTAAGGTCAATCACGTGCAAAGTGAAACACCAATGTTTACCTGCGGTGGTGCAAAAACTGGGGAAATTGCTGTTAGCTAGCGGGGAAAAATCTGCAAGCTGAGAATGGTACCGTTTGCCCTCCCATTGGAAGCCAAGGACGGGAGGAAACATGCAGAGCGCGGATGAGGGCAAGTCTGGTACGAGCGGCATGACGAACGATGATAATGTGCAAGCTGTACTTCAGAGTGACGAGTCGAAGGAGAGGCAATACATCTCACCTTTATTCAACGACCTCTTTCTCAGGTTGTTTGGTAGGCAGGACTCCAAGGACGTGACGCGATCGCTTGTGAATGCGATACTGCGTCACGTTAACATCGACACCATTGGAGAGGTGCGTGAGCTGAGGTGCGACGTTACAAGCGCGGGTGGCATTGCAGTGCGGAGCGCACGAGTCGACGTGCTTGTCGTCCCGGGCGGGGGCGCCATCGTTGACCTTGAGGCGCAGCGTGAGCGTGTCAATGTGGACAACAAAGCTCTCTTCTACGCGTCGAAGCTGCTGTGTGAGCATACACCCAAAGGAGGGCCAAAGGATTACAGCGTGCTTCCGCAAGTAGTCGTTATCATGCTCGTCGAGGGGTGGGAGCGTTTCGAGGACAAGGCATTCCTGCACGTCGGACGTCCTATGTGGAAGTCGGAGGACGGAATCGAGAATGGCAGCGATCGCATCCTTTTCGTAATTGCAGAGCTTAATAAGGTGAGAAAGCGCTATACTGTAGATGATGGAGAATTAGCTACCGACGAGGGGCTGGCATGGCTCTATCTTCTCGCTAAAGGTTACAGGGAGGACGATATGGATGAGGTAATGAAGTGCTTTCCTACCATGAGGGAGTTTGCCGAGCATTACAAGATTGCCTTGGGCGATCCCGAACTGAAGCGCGCGTACGAGAGGTACTGTGAAGCGCGGACGGAGTATAACGACATGGTCCGTGAAGGGCAGCTCTGGGCGCGTAAAGTAGGCCGCGATGAAGGTTACAAAGAGGGCCACGATGAAGGTCATAATGAGGGCCGTAAGGAGGGCCGTAAGGAGGGCC
>ONMP01000335.1 GCA_900318935.1 uncultured Actinomycetes bacterium | reverse complement strand
CGTGCCGCCGCTCGCGTTGCCCTCGCCATAGCCGAAGTGCACCATCTCGGTCGTGCCGTGGTAGAGGTCGAAGGAGTCGCTATCAATCATCACGTAGTTTCCTGCGCCGGCCTTGCCTATCTGTGCACCCGTCGCGCCGAACTGCGCCACGATGTTCGATGCCGCCGTGCCCAAGCCGTCGTAAAACGCGATTGCGCTGGACGTGATGCTCACGAGGTAGTTGGTGGCCTTTCGGAGCAAGATGCCCAAGCTGTTAATCAAGATGTTGTGGTCTGTGGTCGCGTCTCCCTCGGCCTCTGTCACGTGTACGCCGTCCGTGTCCGTGAAAAAGTGCTGGCCCGTCGCCTCTGCCACGGCCTGCGCCTCTGCCGCGACCTGCGCCGCGTCACTGATATCCGCCTCTATCGCATCGCCCCAGCCGATGGGAGCGACCGCCACGGGCTCGCCGTTGCGGGTGATAATCATGACGCTGTCGCCCTGCTTGACGCTGCCCACGCACGGCACGGTCAGTTGGTTGTTGTTAATCACTGGGCAGCTCACCTGCCTCGTACTCTGTCGGGTCGGCTGGAATCTCATCGTCGGGGCTCGGCTGGATGGGGTCGAGCGCCACGCCCACGCCGTCTGCTATCGGCTCGCCCGCGTCCTCCACGGGGTCTTCGGGTGCGTCCGTGCTGTCCCAGCCGATTACCTCGGCCTCGGTCAGCGAATCGTAGTCAATGCTCATGCGTCGATAACCTCCCCGCTCGTGTTGGCCTCTGAGCCGTAGTAGTAGACCCACGTTCCCGTGTCCTCGATGCCCGCGTCAGCGCTGCCCGCGACCTCCGCGTCGTAGTCATCGCCGATGCTGCCCACGGTCGATTCCTCGCCGTATGAGCCGACGTCCACCTCGATGGTCGCGTCCAGCCCGCCCTCGTCCAGCGCGTCGCTGTCCTCGATGGGCTGGCCAATCTGCACGAGCACGTAGCCATTCGCTGAGTCTGCCAGCGCCGTGCCCCACACCACGCTCGTCTCGTCGGCAACGGAATCGTCGGTGCCGCGCTCGGTCGGCGCGAAGAGTCGGTCAAGATATCCCATCACCTGCTCCTAACTCTTCGCATGGTCACGGTCATGGGCGCTCCTGGTACCAACTGCATGTCTATCTGCGTGATGATGCCGTCGCAGCGGATGGAGCCGTGCTTGAAGCCCCACACCTCGCCGATGTGCAGCGGGTAGTAGAGCATGTTGAACGTGTAGGAGGTCGTGAAGCCGCCCGCCCGCTTCAGGTAGGTCGCGGCGAGCTGGTTTGCGCGGTCTTGCGTCTGTGGCTTCATGGACGTGGGCGTGTACGTCTCCGTTATGAAACGGCCCGCCCGCTGTGCGCTGGTCACGCTGGACTTGGCCGTGGCGGCGAGGCCGTAAATGACGCGCTCACGCGTCTTCTGCTTGCCGCCGCTGGTATAGGTCTCCTTGTACTTGTACATGACCGCCGCGCGGTTCGGCGTGCCGTTCTGCGTGCTCTCGATATCGATGCCGTCCAGCGTCAGGGACTTCACGCCGCTGGGAATCTCGCCCTTGACGGGCTTGTTCGCCGCCGACACGTAAGGCTCGAACACGAGCCGCCCGTGGCTGTCCGCGTTGACCTGAGCGCCACAGACGGAGGCTATGACGTTGATGGCCGTGTACGGACTCTTGCCGAACTCGACAATCTTGTTCGTGGAGAACTTCTTGTCCTTCACGCCCTTGACCACGTAGACCCCGCCCAGATAGCGCATGAGGTAGCCCAGATACGTCAGCGCGGAGCCGCCCTTGGGGATTGACCAGTCCTTCCACATCTTGTCTTCGGTGTAGCGCGTGAGCGTGCCCACGAGCTCGATTTCGCCTGAGTACACGCCGTGCTCGTAGTGGCCGCGTGACGTGTGCGCGAAGCACGTGGCCAGCTCGATGCGCTCGGTGTCATCGCCAAGACGTGAGCACAGGTAAACGCGGACGATGGCGTTTTGCAGCATCGGCGTGTTGGATGCGGTCAAGCTGCCCGACACCTCGGTGTCGCTGAACCAATTCCACGTCAAGCTGCCGCCCGTGATGCCCGTGAGCGCCTGCTCCGTGCCGTCCACGCCCGCGCCCGCGTCGATGCGCCTGAACTCGAACCAGTCGGTGCGCCCGCTCTTCGTCCAGTCCATCAACTCACCTCCGCACCCACGAGGGTCACGGTGCGCAGGCCGTCGCGCTCCTGCGTGGATTCGATTGACTGGACGGCAAGCCGGTACATCTGCCCGTCGGGCAGGCGCAGGACGTAAAGACCAGGATTCGTGCGTATGGCGTTCCAGTACTGCCACGTGCTTCGGTCGCTCTGTCCGCTTCGCGCCGTCTCCGCGATGGTCGCGGTGAAGGTCACGGTCGTGGTCTCGCCCTTGCCGTAGGCGGCGAACGGAGCG
>ONMP01000168.1 GCA_900318935.1 uncultured Actinomycetes bacterium | reverse complement strand
TCCCACAGGTGATTGTCATCATGCTCGTCGAAGGCTGGAAGATGTTCGAGTGCGACTCGTTCCTAAGCGTAGGTCGCATCCGCTGGCAGCATGACGACGGATTCGAAGACGGAAGCGACCGAGCGATATACGTAGTTGCCGAACTCGACAAGGTGAAGAAGCGCTATACTGCAAATGACGAGGAGTTAGCCACCGACGAGGCGCTGGCATGGCTCTATCTCCTCGCGGACGGGTACCGCGACGACCACGAGATGGAGCAAGTCATGGAACAGTTTGACACAATCGAAGAGTTCGCGAAACGCTACAAACTCGCCATGGGAGATCCCGAGCTCAAGCGCGCCTACGAAAGGTACTTTGAGGAACGTCTGGAGTACAACGACAGACTCCACGAGGGACAGCGCTGGGCACACGAACAGGGACACAAAGAGGGACATAGGGAAGGGCGCAAGGAAGGGCGCAAGGAAGGGCGCAAACAAGGGCGCAAGGAAGGTCTCGATGACGTGACCGCACGCATGCGCGAACTAGGCTACAACGAGGATGCCATTGCCGCCGTCATGAACGGCCTCGAGGAAAGCGCCGAGTGAGTAGCCTGCGGTCTGTGCCATCCATTGGGTGAACCCCGATGTCTCGCGCTTGATCGATGGCGAGCGACAAGCGCGAGACCAGGCAACAGTCTTGTCACAGCCGCCAGCGCGATTCCCACGGAGAGCGTCTAGCAGCGCTTGGCAAGCACGACGTAGCGATTGAGCTTGCCCGTGCGACCGTCCGCCGAGAAACGGGCCACCTCACGCGCCGCGTCAGAGACCGTTGCGACGAGCTCGCCAATCTCGTCTTCGGCCGTGTGATGACAGAAGCGCCAAACATCGGGTACATCTTGCCAGCCGAGCAGATAATCATGTTCTCCCCCGCCCTCGGCATGATGCGCCTTGGCCCGCAGGCGCACATCATCGGCAAACTGCCAGAACGCAATCGCCACATAGCCCTGGGGGCCGATGTGATCGAGGAGTAGGCGCATGAGTGCCGCGCGTTGCTCGAAGGTCGGCAGGTGATGCATGAAGCCAAACGACACCGCAAGATCGCACGAAGCACCCCAGGCGTCGTTATCGTCTAGGCGTAACATTGTTACCGCACTACGGTCATCCACAACCTCCAGCAATAGCTCGGCAACATCGGTGCGCCGATAGCGAACGTCAAGGCCATCGATGCTGGTCCTCGCCAAGCTCGCAAGCTCGTCGTTGTTGTCCATACACCAGGCTTCAACACTCCCCACATGCTTAGCCAGGAAGCGCTCGAAACGTAAGTTTCCGCATGCGACATCGAAGATGCGAACGCGTGACATCCCCTCGAGACCCGTCTCGGCAATCACACGCTCCCAGCCCGGCCACGCCCCCTGTCGCGTATCAGCAAACGACGAGGCGACACGAGCGTAGAACTGCGTCGTAAGGCTGCTCATGCGTTGTGCGAATGACTTGTCCATGTGGCTCCTCCCCAGTGAGACATCATCCAGTATAATGACGACTCATGGAAGACGCACTGATTGAACTCATCGAGGCACTACGCGCGGGCACGCAGGTAGACGAGGCATGGCTCTCGAAGCTGCTGCGCCGCCACAACCGAGCCGCGCACGACCCGCTCCGGCGCATTGCGAAGCGACGGCTCCTCCCCTTTTATCTCGGCATCAAGTCCCGAGACCCCAAGCGCTGGGCATCATGGAACGTCGACGCCGATACTGAGACCGCCTTGCTGCGTGTCCTGCGCATGAAGCCGCGCCGCACCGCCTCGGGGGTCGCCACCGTGACGGTAATCACGAAGCCCTGGCCGTGTTCGAGCGACTGCCTCTACTGTCCCAACGACATCCGCATGCCAAAGAGCTACCTGCACGACGAGCCGGCCTGTCAACGCGCCGAGCGGAATTTCTTTGACCCCTACCTGCAGGTACGCTCGCGCATCACAGCTCTTTCCGAAATGGGCCACGTCACTGACAAGGTCGAGCTCATCGTGCTGGGAGGGACGTGGAGCGACTATCCCGAAGCCTATCAGGTCTGGTTCGTCCACGAGCTCTTTCGCGCGCTGAACGAGTTCGACAGCAGAACAACAGCCGAAGACGAGCCAAGAACTGCCGACGGCCCCGAGGAGCGTGAGCGTCGCTACCGAGCAGCAGGTCTCACGTACGATCCTGACGAGCTCGCGCGCCGCACCGACCGTCTTCAGGAGCTTGTTACGAATGGCACGCTCACATACAACGAGGCGATTGACGAGGTGTTAGGCACCGAAGGCTGGCAGAACGTCGCCTCGTGGCAGCGGGCGACCTTCGACGAGCTCAGCCGCCAGCATACCCGCAACGAGACGAGTGCCCACCGCGTCGTCGGCCTCACCATAGAGACGCGCCCCGACCTCATCGATGATGCAAGCGCCCGCACGATGCGTCAGCTCGGTTGCACCAAGGTCCAGATCGGCATCCAAAGCCTTGACGAGCACATACTTCGCGCGAACCGACGCAACGTGAGCGTCGAGCAGATTGCACTAGCTTTCGCCACGCTTCGCCGCTTCGGCTACAAAATCCAGATTCACATGATGGCCAATCTCCTCGGGGCCACGCCCGAATCCGACCGAGCGGACTACCTGCGGCTCGTCTCCGACGAGCGCTTCCTGCCCGACGAGGTGAAGCTCTACCCCTGTTGTCTCGTCGAGAGCTCGCGACTCGGCGCAGCCTGGGCTTCGGGTGACTGGGTCCCTTATTCCGAGGAGGAACTCGTAACGCTTCTCGCCGACGACGTGCTCGCAACGCCTCCCTACACACGTATCTCCCGCATGATCCGCGATATCTCCTCAACAGACATCGTCGCCGGCAACAAAAAGACCAACCTGCGACAGATGGTGGAGCGAAGTCTCGGTGAGCGGCGCGAAGAGGTGCGCGAAATCCGCATGCGCGAGGTGGCAACCTCTGATGTCACGATGGATGAGTTGCGGCTCGACTGTTACGCCTACACGACTTCGGTAAGCGACGAACGATTCTTGCAGTGGATCGCACCCGACGGACGCATTGCCGGCTTCCTGCGGCTCTCGTTACCTCACGAGGGCGACGTGGCGATGATACGTGAGGTCCATGTATACGGGCGCGTCGCGGGGCTCGGCGGCACCGAACGCGGAGGCGCCCAGCACACGGGACTGGGACGCCATCTCGTCGAGCAAGCATGCGCGGATGCGCACGAGCGGGGTTTCACGTCGATTCGCGTCATCAGCTCCGTAGGCACACGGGAATACTACCGAGGACTCGGCTTTGCGGACGAAGAGCTGTATCAACGGCGAAAACTCTGTTAGAAACAATCATCAAGGAGAACATGAAACACGACAACGCTATGGAGAACGAAGTCAGCGAGGACATCCTCGATGTTGGAGGCGACATCATTAACTCGGAGCGCTTCAAGAAGGCTCGCTCCATCCCACACCACTTCGACTACGACGTCGCCGCGCACAGCCTTGACGCGGCGGAATGCGCGCTTTCGATATGTCGCATACTCAAGCGGTTGAATATCCCCGTCGAACAGGAGGACGCCATTCGCGCAAGCCTCTTGCACGACCTCGGTATGACCGAGGACGAGGTGTTTGACAGCCCTCCCAGCGAGAAGGCCTACACCCACCCAGAGGAAGGGGCACGAATCGCAACCGAGGAATACGGGGCGAACGAGGTTCAAATCGATGCGATTCTGCACCACATGTGGCCCATCGGCCACATCATCCCTCACCACACCTCGGGATGGATTCTCGTCGCCGCCGACAAGATGAGCTCCATACGGGAGACGGGGAGCTATGCCGCGCGACAAATTGCGCAAACCATGCAGTCAGTCACCAAAAGGAGGAAAGACACATGAGTGATACTGCAACCACGGCCACGGCCACGACGCTCGAAACCGAAGCAGAAGTAAAGAACGGTACGAAGCGGCTGATTTTCACCCTCATCTCCATCGCCATTCAAGTCATCGTAGACTTGGGAATCATCCTGTGGGTCGAGAGCTACCTCGAAATCATCATGGTCATCTTCCGCATCGCCGCGGTCATACTCGTGCTTGCCATCTACAGCCAGAACAAGACATCCGCCATGAAGGTTCCTTGGATGGTGCTCATCATGACCTTGCCCGTGCTCGGGGTCATGCTCTATCTCTTCATCGGCTTCAACGGCAGCACGAAGAAGATGAGCGAACGCTACAAGGCCATCGACGAGCAGCTCTATCCCCTGCTGCCTGAAAACGACGAGGTGGCGGAGCGCCTCGCTACGCAGGACAAGCGCATCGCGAACATCGCCCAATATATCCGCAATCGGGCCTCCTATCCAGCCTACGATAATACTGACATTATTTATTACGACGACGCAGCCAAAGGTCTCGAGGCGCAGAAGGAGGAGCTGCGACGTGCTGAATGCTTCATCTTTATGGAGTATCACGCCATTGAGAACGCCGAAAGCTGGCATGGCATCCAGGAGATTCTGGAAGAGCGCGTCGCGGCTGGCGTTGAGGTAAGGGTCTTCTACGATGACATGGGAAGCATCGGCTTCATCAACACGGACTTCGTAGACCTTCTGGAGTCCCGTGGCATTCGTTGTCGCGTGTTCAACCCATTCTCGCCGGGCTTGAACCTCTTCCTCAACAACCGCGACCATCGAAAGATCACGGTCATCGACGGCAAGGTCGGCTTCACGGGCGGTTACAACATCGCAAACGAGTATTTCAACCTCACGCATCCCTTCGGGCAGTGGAAGGACACTGGTGTCAGGATCGAGGGTGACGCAGTAAAGAGTCTTACGGTCGCTTTCTTGGAGATGTGGAATGCCGGCGTCGAGCGCGACACCAACGACACGGATTTTGCCCAGTATCTGCCCGATTATGACTACCAGGCACATGAGGACGCCATCGTCGTGCCCTACGCCGACAGCCCCATGGACACAGAGCATATTGGGGAGGATGTCTACATATCTGTCGCAGAATACGCACAGGACTACGCATGGTTCGTCACGCCCTACCTCATCGTGACCGACGAGATGGTCCATGCCTTCGGCCTTGCAGCAAAGCGCGGTGTGGACGTCCGCATCATCACTCCCGGCATTCCGGACAAGAAGCTCGTCTACTCCATCACGAGGTCCTACTATCACAGCCTCGTGAGGAACGGCGTGCGCATCTATGAGTGGACGCCCGGCTTCATCCACGCAAAGATGAGCGTCGCAGACGATGCCGTCGCCACCTGCGGCACCATCAACCTCGACTACCGCAGCCTCTATCACCACTTCGAGAACGGTTGCCTGTACACGAACTGCGAGGCTGTCATCAAGACCCGCGAGGACTTCGAGGCAACGTTTGCCGAATGTCGCGAAGTCACCGAAGAATATGCTGATCCCAAGGTTGGCAAGAAGTTGAGTCTGCTGATTCTTCGCTTCCTCGCACCACTCATGTAGGTAATTAGGGTACTATGTTTTTTAGGTAACATTCGAGAAAGGATCTTTCATGAGCTACTTTGATTTCACGGTGACGGCCAAGGATGGCAGCGAGGTTGCGCTCTCGCAGTATGAGGGCAAGGTTCTGCTCATCGTCAACACGGCCACCGGCTGCGGCTTCACGCCCCAGTACGATGATCTCGAGCGCATCTACGCCGCCTACCGCGATCAGGGCTTCGAAGTGCTCGACTTCCCCTGCAACCAGTTTGCTAATCAAGCACCCGAGTCTGATGAAGAAATCACCCAGTTCTGCACGCTCAAGTTTGGCACCGAGTTCCCTCAGTTCAAAAAGATTGACGTCAACGGCGAGACGGCTGACCCCCTCTTTGTCGCACTTGCGACCGAGAAACCCTTCGTCGGCTTCGGCAAGGGCATCAAGAACAAAGCTCTCCAGACCTTCGCCGCCGCCAACAACAAGAAGTTCGGCGACAAGGCCTACATCATGTGGAACTTCACCAAGTTCCTCGTGAATCGCGACGGTAAGCTCGTGGCCCGCTTCGAGCCGACGGCAAGCATGGATGAGGTCGAGGAGGCCGTGAAGACGATTCTGTAAGGGCTCGTCTTCTGCTACTTACCCCAAAGAACGGCAAAGCGACCGTCCCACAGTCAGCGAATAGAGTCGTATACGCTGCGGGACGGTCGCCTTTTATGCAGGGTCAGCAGATTCCCTGACTTATTCGCCGCTCAGAAAGCGAGCGACTAAGTCGTTCAGGCGCTGTAGCTTGTCGGCGAAGTCCGTCTCGTTACCAACGGTGCTAAAGTGCGGATGCGCTGCCCACGCTTCGATGAATCGGTCGTCGAGGGCAGCAGCTTCTTCGAGCGACTCGTATCGAATGCTGTTGCTCTCGGTCGAGAAGAACTCCTCGGCACCCTTTGCAGCCGAGACGAGGTGAAATACCGCATCATAGCTTGAGAGAAGCTCCTCCTCGGTGCACCCGAGATCGGCGATGACGCGTGCAAATTCCTCCGCCGTCATGTAGCATTTGTTGTCAAGCATGCCGCGATCGCACACGATGAGAATCTTCTCTTCGTCCATGCCGGTCGCCGCACGCAAATACATGGCCTCGCGCGTG
>ONMP01000127.1:8212-10415 GCA_900318935.1 uncultured Actinomycetes bacterium | reverse complement strand
GAGGTCGGGGTCAGAGGCGACAAACGCCTTCTTGAATCCGCGACGAGTGATCTCGCCCGGAACCTCCTTGATGGCACCGGAGCCGTGATACGAGATGTTATTGAGAACGAAACGCTGAGCCATGCGATGACCTCCTATTTTGGTCGAGCAAATAAACGCAACCACATTATAAGGTCAACCACAGCATATGGCAGCCAAGCCTGTTGTTGTTCAAACGTCTCGCACAAAGAAGGGCACATACGCCCCTCTGAGATCCATTCTCGGCGCGGCGAAAAAAGGCACGGGAGACAAACCCGTGCCGTCGCTAGCTAATGAGGAATAGGTTGCAGAACCTAAGCTTCCGAGCGCTTCCTGCCGAAGCCACGGCGCTTGGACTTGCGCTCACGCTCGGGTAGTTCGGCGCGCACCGCTTGCTTGCGCGGCGAATCACTCTCCCATTCCAGGTCGAAGAATGCCGCCCACGGATCGTTGCGACTCACCTCGACCCCGTAACGCGCGTCCGAATGCGCCTGCTCAATGCGCATGATAAACATGCCAAACACAAAGAGGAGACCCGAGATGAACGAGGGGCCAAGCCACAACGCATAATACAGGGGGTCGCGCACGTTCGAGAGCATGTCAAAGACGCCCGTCAAAAAGATGGCATACATCACCACGAAATGAAACGCGCCCCATCGCCATGAGGTACGTCCCGAAGCTCGCGTGGCATGCTGAACGATCTCTCCCATGATGAACCCGTACGGCATGCAGCCAATTGCGAAGGGCATAAGGAAGAGAAACACCCAGTGCGCACGATTGATGCCGGCAATCTCACCGTAGTAAGAGAGCGCCGGCCCCGCAGCGGCAAGCGCAAAGAACAACAAATATGTAATCCACAGTGGCGCCATACGCCTGAAGGACTTAAACATAACCCCTCGCTTCACACGGGTACATGCGTTACAGGATAGGACAAACACAACCCCCTACGCAAGCACGATACGGCATGTGGCATACGAGTTCACACCCTGCTCCCACAATCCCGCATCGGATGTGCTGCTATGGGGTACTCCTTTTGCGCAAATACTCAAAGGGTGTACCCCCAAGTAGCACAAATGGCACACTGTGAGAGCGTGCCTTAACGCCCTAGAACATCAGCTCGTCGAAGCTGTGGAAGCCAGGCTCCGCCTCAAGCAGGCGCTTGGCACACGCAACGGCCCCCGCCACAAAGATCTGACGACTCGTTGCCCGATGCGTAAGGCACACCTCTTCGTCCGGTCCAAAGAAGTGTACCTCATGGGTGCCCGCGACCGTGCCACCACGTAGTGCATGCATGCCAATCTCGCGTGCGGGCCTGACGCCGACGATGCCCTCGCGACCATAGGCGACACTGCACTCCCCCTCGGGATCCACCGAGGCGAGCAACGCCAAAGCCGTCCCGCTCGGTGCGTCTGTCTTCTGATTGTGGTGGGTCTCAACGATCTCGATGTCCCAGCCAGCAAGCGCCCGCGCCGCCTCTGCGGCCACGCGCCGCAGCACGGCCACACCGAGCGAGTAGTTCGATGACCACACAACGCGGCTCTTATCGCCCAGTTCGCGCAGGCCTGCAAGCTGATCCTCGGTGAGTCCCGTCGTGCCACTCACCAAGGCAGCACCCGTGCGCCTGACATAGGAGATGACATGAGGGAGTGCTTCGGGACGCGAGAAGTCGATGACGAGGTCAACCGCAGGAGCTTCTTCGTCAAGTTCATCTATATTGTTCACGTCATAGGTACCCGCGAGTTCGAGGCCGTCGGTCGCCTCGACCGTTGCGCGCACGAGCTGTCCCATGCGTCCCAAACCACCGACTACATACACTTTAGCCAATGAGACCGACCTCCCCCAGCACGCGCTCGACGCGGGCGCGCGTCTCAGCTGCCATGGGATAGAGCGGCGCGCGGTAGGTCTCCTCGATGAGGCCCATCATGGCGAGCGCCGCCTTGACGGGAATGGGATTGACCTCGCAGAACAGCGCGTGCACGAGATCAAGGCCATCGAGCTGCATGCGCAGCGACGCGCTCACGTCTCCCCCGAGGTAGCTCGCCACAAGGTCATGGCAGAGCTTGGGCTGGACGTTTGCCCACACGCTGATGACACCCGATCCGCCCAACGAGAGAATCGGCACGATCATGTCGTCGTTGCCCGAGTACATGCGGAAGTCGGGCGAGAGGTGTCGCGCGACGCTCGT
>ONMP01000127.1:0-8184 GCA_900318935.1 uncultured Actinomycetes bacterium | reverse complement strand
CCCGAAGCCTCCTTGATGCCCATCACGTTGGGATGCTCGGCCAGGCGGATGACGTTCGCCTCACTGATGGAGCAACCCGTGCGTCCGGGAATGTTGTAGAGGATGGATGGGATCTCGACCTGATCGAGCACCGTCGTGAAATGCCGATAGATGCCCTCCTCGTTGGACTTGTTGTAATACGGCGTGATGAGCAGAAGAGCGTCGCACCCAATCATCTGGAGACTCTTTGCCTTGTTTAAACTCTCCGCCGTGGCGTTCGAGCCAGCACCGCCAATGATGGGAATCGCGCCGTTTACGCGGTTGACCACATGCTGCGCCACCGCGACGTCCTCGGCGTCCGTCATCGTTGACGACTCGCCCGTCGTACCAAGCACGAGGATTCCGTCGGTCTCGTTGGCCAGATGAAAGTCCACCAAACGGTCAAGCGCTGGGAAATCAATCTCGCCGTTGTCCTTGAAGGGAGTCACCAGCGCCACGATGGAACCGGTGAGCTTGCGAACGTCTTTTGCCATGCTCTCTCTCCTTACTACATGCGCCCGGACGAAACCTCACGGGCGACGGAGCATGCGCAGCGTCCCTGCAAGATAGCGCCCCTGCGCGTTGCCACCAACTCGCAGACAGTCCTACGCGTGTTTCGCGCAGGCCCACCACGATGCACCGCCGCCCATCGCAGTTCGGCGAGCCTCGCCCCCTCCCAAGGTCAACATCCGCCGACTCGCTCGGGATTCATCGTGCCCGCTCCTCTATCTGTGAGACACAGCCTAACACGACTCGCCATCGCTGTCCACACCGCGAATGAGCCAACGGATGCCTTTAACCGACCTCAAGATATTAGACAATGAAACGCACGCTGCATGAAAATGGAAATCACCCTACAATGAGACGATGATTTGTGATACGTTTACATCGACAATAAGCACGGCAAGCGAGGAATTAGCCAAACGTATTGGGGGGTGGAAATGAGCAACAGGGTAATCGCCGCGTTCCCGGTGGCTACCGACAAGCTGGTCGCATGGTTCGAGGGCGGCTCATCGCGCATATTTCAGTCTGAGGAACTAGGCATCGGAGACACTGATGACCTTGGCGCATTCGAAATCAGCACGGACTATACGCGCATCGCGTGGGCGAACGGCACAAGTTACGATGCCGCCGAGCTGTATTCAAAGGGTGCGGAAATCGACATCGTCTCCAGCGAGAAGAAGCGACTGCTGAAGGGCCTGTCACGCATACGTCGCGACTCATCCTTCTCGCAGACGCGACTCGGCGACGCTGCGGGCATCAGGCAGTCGGTGATCAGTCGCATCGAAGGCTGCGAAATCTCACCACAAATCAACACACTGCTCAAGCTCCTCGCCCCGCTTGGCAAAACATTGGTAATCGTGGACCTCAAGGAGCGCTAAAGGCTCGCGATTTCCCAGCCGCCATTCAAGCGCCACTCGCTACCTTACCCCTCCAATCGCTCACACAGGAGCTGATTGAAAAGCTTAGGGTTGCCGGTGCCATGTGAGGCTTTCATGCATTGCCCCACCAAAAAGCCGATTACCCTACGATTACCTTCCCGATACTGACGCACTTGGTCGGTGCAGTTGGTGAGTACTTCGCCGACCGTCATCAGAAGGGCGTCAGTATCTGTGCTTTGTCTCATGCCGCGCTCGTCCACAACAGTCTCCGGATTGGTATCGGTACCATCTACGGCCTCGAGCACCTCGCGCGCAGCTGCGAAGGTAATAACATCGTTTGCCAAGAGACCCGCTAAGCTCGCCACCTGAGTCGCCGTCACGGCACGCGTCGCTGGCAGGAGATTGACCACCACGTTTGCCACAGTGGGCATGACGTCCTTCTCTACCTTCCCGACAGCCCCTTCAAAAAGTGCCGCCACCACAGGATCGCTTGCAATCTGCGCAGCGTCGGCACGCTTGATCCCATAGTCGGCAACGTAGCGGTCGCGCTTGGCAAGTGGCAGCTCAGGCACCCGAGCACGACAGCGCTCGATGAACTCATCCGCGAGGTCGAAGGGCGCAAGGTCGGGATCTGGATACAAGCGGTAGTCGTCGGCCGTCTCCTTGACTCGCATCACAACGGTTCGCCGACGGCTCGGCTCCCAATGCCGTGTCTCTTGGCAAACGAGCCCACCTCCCTCAAGTACCTCCGCCTGCCGGCAAATCTCGTATGCAAGGGCGTCGTGGAGCGACTTGAAGGAATTGAGGTTCTTCATCTCGGTCTTTGTGCCTAGCCGTTCGTCACCTCGCCGACGTATGCTCACGTTGCCGTCACAGCGCATGGAACCGTTCTCAAGCGAGCAGTCAGAGATGCCCAGGGTGCGGAAGGTCTGTCGAAGCCGCTCCATAAAGAGGCGTGCCTCCTCGGGCGTGCGTAGGTCTGGCTCTGTGACGAGCTCGATGAGCGGCGTGCCACAGCGGTTGTAGTCGATGAGAGATTCGGATGCATTCGTGATGCGTCCCTCGGCTCCACCCACATGCACCATCTTTGCCGCATCTTCCTCCATGTGGATGCGCTGAATACGTATGGGGGCCACGTAGCTCCCACCCGCTGCCTTCTCCACCGTGAAGTCGGGCCGCTCCTCCGCACCCTGACCCGTGACTTCGAGGTCGAGATGCCCGTGCATGCAGAACGCCACCGGACCTTGCGTCGTCTGGTAGTTCTTTGACATGTCCGGATAGAAATAGTGCTTGCGATAGAAGTACGAGCGCCGCTGAATCTGGCAATCGGTGGCGATACCCGCCATCACGATTGCCTCTATGGCCCGCTCGTTGGGAACGGGCAGCGCACCGGGCATGCCAAGGCACACAGGACAGACGTTCGTGTTTGGCGGGTCATCGTGACTGAGCCTGCAGCCACAAAACATCTTTGTCTTTAGCGTGGTGAGCTCGGTGTGAACCTCGAGTCCGATGACAGCCTCCCAGTCGCGCAGGACTTCTCGAATGCTCCTCATGCCAGCTCTCCTCCCTTCCCCGCAAACGCTGGTGCCACGAAGCCGGGCTTGACGCGGCCTGACTCCTCCAAGCCGCGTTCCAATGCACGTGCCATGCGCAGTAACTTGTGGTCTTGGAACGCCGGCCCCTGTAGCTGAACCCCGATTGGCATGCCCGTGTCGGCACCAAGACCCACGGGCACGCAGACGCCACCGTTGCCGGCAATGTTGCACGAAATGGTAAAGAGGTCCGACGCATACATCTGCGTGGGATCGCTCACCTCCCCGAAGCACCAGGCTGTGGTAGGCGCCGCAGGGAGCATGATGGCATCACAGCGCGCGAATGCCTTGCGGTAGTCGGACGTGATGAGCGTACGCACCTGCTGAGCTGGATAGTAGTACTTGTCGTACACACCGGCCGCGAGCAGATAGGCGCCCAGCATCTGTCGGCGCTTGGCCTCGGCTCCGAAGCCGTGGGCGCGGGAGAGGGCAGTCTGTTCGGCAAGCGTCGCACAACCTGGCTGCTGGTAGCCGAATCGCACGCCGTCGAAGCGCGCGAGATTGGAGAACGCCTCCGAGGGACCGATTGCGTAGTAGGCGGCAATCGAGGAAGCCATGTGGGGCAGGTCGACTTCCACGACTTTCGCACCTTGGTCCTCTAGCGCCACGCGGGCGTCATCCAGCGCGGCACGCACCTCTGACGTCAGCGCCTCATGCTCCATGAGGCTCGGCATGATTCCCACGCACATGCCTTTCACCGAGTCCTCGAGATGTGCGAGGAAGCCTGTCGGCACTTCCTGCGAGGTGGAATCGAAGGGATCGCGCCCAGCAGCGACAAGCGCGTCCATGGCGAGGGCCACATCGGCAACCGAGCGACCGAGAGGCCCCACCTGATCCAACGAGGAGCCGAATGCCACGACACCATAGCGACTCACCACACCGTAGGTGGGCTTCATTCCCACAACCCCGCAGAAGCTCGCCGGCTGTCGAATGGAGCCACCCGTATCGGAGCCAAGTGCCAGGGTCACCTCTCCTGCAGCTACCGCAGCCGCGCTTCCGCCCGACGAACCACCGGGAACGCGCGTGATGTCCCATGGGTTATAGGTACGGTGAAAGGCGCTCGACTCCGTAGAGGAACCGAACGCAAACTCGTCCATGTTTGTCTTTCCCATGGGCGTGGCGCCCGCGTCAAGCATGCGACGCACGCAGGTGGCAGTGAGGGGGGACTCGTAGTGCTCGAGCATAAGGGAGGCGCAGGTCGTGCGCGTACCCAAGAGGTGCATGTTGTCCTTGAACGCGACGGGCACGCCGGCAAGCGGTCCCAACTCCTCACCCGCAGCACGTCGTGCGTCTGTAGCGGCAGCCGCCCCAAGGGCGAGCTCGGAGCTCACCTGCAAGAACGCCTGAATCTTTGGCTCACGAGCCTCTATGGCGTCGAGTGCTGCCCTTGCCACTTCACTGGCGGAGAAGTCCCCCGCAGCGACGCCCGCGGCAATGGCCCGTGCATCCAGCTGGTCAAATCCTGCCATCAGCGGTCCCCTCCCCCAACACCGAGAATCGACGGCACGCGAAACGCCCTCCCCTGCGTCGACGCCGCATTGCCCAGGGCCACATCAAGCTCAAGCGCCCGGTCGTTTGCGTCGGGTTCGTCAGCGGCCATGACGTTCGAGAGATCCCCAATCGGATGAAACGTGGGGGCGACGCCCGTAAGGTCGTATTCTCGGATGGGTTGCAATAGCTCTATGGCCTCGTTGAGGTACGTGGTCATCTCGTCGAGCTCCGCCTCCGTAAGCGCGATGCGTGCATACTCGGCGATGCCACGTACTTCTTCGCGTGTGAGGCCCATGGTCAACTCCTGTCTGGCGATTGTTCGTTCCGAACATGGTACCATGGGCAAGAAACACTCCGACGAAAGGTTATCCCATGAAGAACTTGTCTCGAGGCATCGGACGCGGTTTGCTCACTGCAGCGCTCATCGGCTCACTAGCGGCCTGCGGCGCGCAGCCTGAGACCACTGATACGACTGACGTGCAGCCAACCCAAACGGAAACCAAGACTTCCGAAGTCGTTAGCCGCGAAAACGAGGCACCCGATGCAGGTGGGCGCATTGATGTGACCCAGACGGGCGATCAGGTCGCTACCTTTGATGGCAGCAAATACATCACAAGCGATGCAACCGCCGACCAGACGCAGGGGACGGACCTCGGTTTGCAGGAGATTTGCGTGGTCAGCCAGCCCGCGGCATGGGCTGACATCGAGTCAATCGGGTGGGATCGCAACAGCATCACCTACAACAACATCGCGACCGATTGGGGCAGCGAGAGCTTCCGTTTCGAGTACATCAACGAAGCTGGTTCGGCAGCGCGTGATGCCTCGTGGTCACGCACCACGGAGCAGGGATTCTTTGGCGAGGACGCCGAGGTCTCGCATGCGACCGTTGCGGGCCACGATGTCGCCTACGTGCTCAACAACGATGCGGCCTACGAGATCGGCATGGGAATCAGCGACCTCGAGGCAAAGGCACAGACAGACGCACTCGCAGAGTCACACTCATTCGTGACGCTCCATGCCTGGGAGAAGCGCGCGGATGACTGCGCGTTTGCCGTCAACGTGAGCTGCGACGTGAGCAAGGGTTCCGGAGCTGAGCTCGATGCCGAGCAGCTCCTGAACGACGCCTACGGGGCCCTCGAATTCGTGGAAGGCGGCGGAACCGTGGATGCGGCATCCTACCAAGCTGATCTCTCAATCGACAATGCCGACGGTTCACGCCACGTCACCATAAAGAGGAACGGTGACTCGCTCCTTGGCTACACGCGGCACTCGGCAACGCTTTCGAGCGCCGGCAACGGAGCCTCCTTTGGCATGCTCCTGTATGACTTCGCACCAGAGGGTGGGCTCGAGGCCCTCGAAGAGACGACGGCATCGCTCGACAAGTTCAACCCCGAGTACGGCTACACCGATGTGGAAGCCTCTGACGTAGAGCAGCATGAGGTGGACGGACGCACGGTATACGCCCGCGTCGTGAGTGCCACGCTCGACGTGGGGCCCGAGAAGCAAATCATCTCGCGCGAGCTTCGAGCGTGGTGTGACTTGAATGGCGACGCGCTCTATGTGGAGACGAGCATGGCCGAGGACGAGGACGTGGAGACCGCCCTCGCCCGCGCGCTCAAGGGACGCATCGAGGTGGCGTAACTACACCTGCCTCACGGCATCGACGCCGTCGGCAAGCACGGCATCACGTACGGCGTCGAGGTCAAGGCCGTCCGCAAGGGCCATCGTCGCCGAAATCGCCATCGGAAGGTTGAGACCGCCAAATGCCACAAACTGCGTCTCGGGATTCTCCCTCGCAAGCATCGCGCAGGTCTCGGTAAGCGGCGCCCCACCCGCGATGTCACCGAGGACCACGACTGCGTCACGCTTCGTGAGTCCCGTAAGTCCGGGAAGGTGCTGCAACATCCGGCCTACGAATGCCTCGGGGCTCTCGCCCGGCTCCATGCCAAACGCAAACACGTTGTCACGCGGCCCCATTAGCATCTCAAGTGCGGAGGCAACACCTTCCGCAAGCTTAGCGTGGCTGACCAAGAGCATGAATCTCTGCATCATGGCTTCTCCTTTGATAGGCGCATCACGTCGAAATACCCAACTAGTATACCGATATAGCCACTCAGAGCCACGCAGCCCCTATTGTCGCAGCTTCTTAACGCGCTTGGATATGTCCTCCAACTCCTCGCGATCGAGCTCTGGCAACCGTTCGAGCTTGTCAAGAAACTCGCTAATGGAACCCTGGAGGTCTTGCTCTCGCGCCTCGCTAAAGAAATCCACGATCACGCCTGTCAGGGCTGCTGTCGTGACGATGGCAAAGACCGAACACACCATTGACGCGATGCGCCCTACGATCGTGACGGCTGTCAGGTCTCCCAAGCCCACTGTCGTGGAGACCGCCCAGAGAAACCACAGGGCATCGAAGAAGTTGTCCACCCCAGGCTCTGCCACCAACACCAGTATCGCGCACACAAAGAAGAGCACCAAGAACGCCGCGAGTGCCTTCCATGCGCCTGAGCGCCGTATGACCAACCACAAAAGGCGCATCCTGCGCATCGCACATCACCTACTTCCTGATGTGTCCCGCCTCGACATGATGCTGCAGAATGGGGTCGATGACCTCGTCGAATATTCGCCGTGAACCGAGTGCGGTCTTGCCCTGCCTGCCGTAGACTTGCTCGGCGCTCACGCCGTGCTCTGCCCAATCGCTGCCATCGTTACTGTTGTTGAGTATGATGGGCTGAAGGTTGTCCATCGCGTGAGCAAACTTGGACTCGGCTGTCTCGTATGCCGCAAACTCGTCAAAGACGGCCATGAGCTCCGCGGCCTGGTCATCGGGCAGCAGGGAGAAAATGCGCTTCTTTGCTTCTTCCTCACGTGCGGTCTGGGTCGCCTTGCCCTCCTCGTCGTAGGCGTAGGTGTCACCAGCGTCGATCTCCACAACGTCGTGAATCAGGCACATGAGCATGACGCGAGCGACATCGACCTCCTCGTTGGCGTACTCACGCAGCAGATAGCTCATGACGGCCATATGCCAGGCGTGCTCGGCATCGTTTTCGCGTCGCCCATGTCCCGAGAGGTGTGTCTGCCGAAAGACGTTCTTTTCCTTGTCGAGCTCCAGGGCAAACGCCAGCTGGGCCTCGAGCCGCTCGTTCATGTAGTCGCTCCTTCGTCCGGATTCGTGCGTGCCACCATATAGTGGCACATCCCAACAGGTTTGTGCCACAATGAAATGCACCCAAGAGGTACAGAGGGGACAGTCCCCCCAGTCACGGTGACAGGGGGGACAGTCCCCTGGGTACCGAGGGGACTGTCCCCCTTGTCACACCCTTAGGTAAAAGATAGGAGTTGGTATGGTCAAGCCGCAGAGGAAGCTTCCGTTTGCCTCGGACTACATGGAAGGTGCACACCCTCAGCTTTTGGAGGCGCTTGTTCGCACAAACTTGGAACCGTGCTCGGGATACGGGTTTGACGTGCATTCCGAGGCGGCGCGCGAGCTCATTCGCGCGGCATGCGAAGCACCTGAGGCTGACGTATTCTTTCTCGCGGGCGGTACGCAGGCCAACGCGTGCGTCATCGATTGCATGCTCCGCCCTTGGCAGGCCGTCATGGCTGCAACGACCGGGCACATAAGCACACACGAAGCCGGCGCCATCGAACACGGCGGACACAAGGTCATCGAACTCCCCCAGGAGGCGGGCAAAGTGTCG
>ONMP01000030.1 GCA_900318935.1 uncultured Actinomycetes bacterium | reverse complement strand
ACTACCCGTGTTCGTCGCCTCGTTGCCCGAGATCTCGCCATCCGAAACGACGACGCTGCCACCAGCTGCAAATACGGCACCACCTTTGCCAGCAGTGTTGTCGACAATCGCACCACCAACGACATTGACGCTTCCGCCGGAACTGTAGACGGCGCCACCGTCACCGGTATTGTTTGCGTTCTGGAGCGTGGCATGTTTGTATACGTTCAGCGTCCCAGCATTGGAGACAAGGGCACCCACGGCCTCGATGGATGCGCCGTCCAAAATGACGCCACCGGTTTCCTCTCCGCTTCCGAAACTGAGCGTTCCGTTGTTCGTGAACAAGGGGCCCTCGTCAAAGGAACTTGAACGCGTAATGGTGGCAACGCTGCCGTCACCATCATACTCACCCGCTGTCGCAATCGTAACATCAAGACCACTCGGTATGGTCACAACGTCTGAAGGCGGCATGACGTAATCCACCAGCATTTCGATGGTTCCGGTCTTGTCGCTGAGACTTGCGATGTAATCGACCGCGCTAGCTATCGTCTGGAACTCCTCGTTGCCCACCTTGCATATCGGCGTCTTTGCATTTGTGAAGGCGATGGTCGTAGAACTATCAGTCACAGTAAGAAGCTGCCATGTGTTTGTATCGCTCTCGTCGTCACCCACCTTTACGGTCGTGCGATAGTTGTTGACGTCATCGGTCTTGTCTTCGGTGACCTCAAAAGATGATTCGAGTGGGATGCAGAAGCTGCGGGAGGCATCATGTTGATAGCTCGCATCCAAGGTGAAGTGCGCCACACCGTTCGCATCCGTAACGACGCCATCAGCCAGCGCGTGATTTGCGATGGGTTTGTCATCATCGTCTGTGAGCTTGACGTCGTACTTGAAGGTCTCTGGCCTCGTAGCAAGCAGATTGTTGAGCGTCTTGGTGACGACGACTACCGGATTGACAGTGATCCAGCCGTCCTCTACCTCAAACTCGACATTGACGAAATTTGGGCTCTTGTTCGAAAACGTGGTCTCGTGAATCCCCATCTCCGTCGTACCCGCTTGTGTACGTTTCGCCTCGGCTGCTGAGTAGACGCGAATGTCGCTCTCTTTATATAGGTCATTATCAATCGAGACATCGTAGCCGCTTACGACATGCTCTTCGCCATCGAAGGCAAATGTTCCCGTGTGACCCTTGATGGTCACCTTTGCGCTAATGGGCTCGATGGTGAGGTAGCCGTCGGTCACCTCAAAGGTTACGTTGGAAAAGTTCTTGTTTTTGTTCGAGAAACGGGCGGGCGAGAGGTTCATGTTTACCGTGCCCGCATTCGTGCCCCTCGCCAGAGCAGAACCAGCGGCATTGAAGTCACCCTCGGTATAGAGAGAGCCCTCCTCGATGGTCACATCATAGCCAGTTACCTCATGTTCCTCACCATCGTAGTCGTACGTAGCGTTATGGCCAACGATAATGACCGTTGCCTCAATCGGCTCGATGGTTTGGTAACCGTCCGTAACCTCAAAGACCACGTCTCTGAAATTGGGGTTGACGTTCTCGAACTGACTCGAGTCAAGGCCCATTTCAGTTGTACCATCGTTGTCGGTTCCTTCCACAACATCGGTACGCTTCGCCTCGGCCGTGCCGCTAAACGTGAAGTCACTGTCAACGTCATATAAGGGATTCTCGGTGGATGCGGAATACCCAACCACGCTGTGCTCTTCGCCGTCGTAATCGGATACGTCACTAGCCCCCACGATGGTGATCGTTGCAGAGATGGGAATGATGGTCTGTGAGCCATCGGTCACATCAAAGGTCACGTCAGAGAAGTTCTCGTTCGTGTTTTCGAATTGTTCGGGCTTGAGTCCCATTTGGGTTGTGCCAACGTCCGTACGCTCGGCTTCAGCGATTCCGTTGAAGATGAAGTCCGCTTCCGTATACAGCGTGTTGTTTGTGCTGACGGTATACCCTTCGACACTATGGCCTTGACCGTCGTAGGGAGCACGATTGGTCTTGCCCGTAATGGTCACCATTACCGTGATAGGCCGGATTGTCTGATAGCCATCCGTCACGACGAACGTGACGTCAAAGCGCTTGTCGGTATTGCTGAATTGCTCTTCCTTGAGTTCCATCGACGTCGTGCCCACATCAGTGCGGGTTGCCTCTGCCGAGCCGTTGAAATCAAAGCAGTCTTCACTGTACTCCGAATAATCGAACGTCACGTCATAGCCCTCGACTGTGTGCGCGGCACCATCAAAATCACGCTCGTCGTGATGTCCGACAATTGTTACCGTCACAGGGCGAGGGTCAATCGTAAACTTACCGGACTTGAACGTCACCGTGTAGTTGCCCTGATCAGCCTCGCCCGTAACCGCAATCTCGTATTCGCCTACATCCTGACCTTCTTCGCGCGCTGGTCCCTCATAAGCGATTCCGTCCTCGCCCACGAGACCCTCAACCTTAACTTTAAGCTCAGGGTCTTCGTCATCATATTTCTTGCTCGCGTCTTCCGCCGTCACGGTGACAGGTCTCGGCGTCACTTCAAGAGTCCCGGCAACGTAGCTAATCGCATACTCACCTGTCACGTCAACGCCCTCGGCGTTCACGATTCGAGCATCATTTGGCTTGACGGATATTGAGCCGACATTAGTCAGGCCCGTTGTCGCCTCGCCCGTACCCTCATCTATATATGTAAGGGACTGTATGCTGTCACCCTCGCGCAGACCGCTAACCTCGAAGCTTGGCGCAAGCAAGTCACCGTCGTAGACCTTTGATTCGCCTTTTGTGGCGATGGTGACTCCATTCCCTTCCGCCGTGTCACCTTGCACAGAAAGCTTCGGCTCGATTCCTTCGTCCTCCCCCGCATGCGCCAGCACAACGAACACTGAGAACCCATTCGTTGCAAATTCCACCGTGCCGTCAGTAGTCTTCGCGTCAAGCTTCCTCGGCACATCGCCAAAGTGTACGACGTCGACGTTTGCGTTCTCTATCGGCCTCGCATCGGGAAGACCTACGTACAGCCGTACTTGGTCAGCAGGCTGAAGTACCTCGCCCGACAGAGCTTCATGTATCGAAAGGTCCAGAACACGCGCATACGCAACGCTTTCGTTTTCGAGACCAAGCACCTTGACGCCATGCGAGACGTAACGAAGGAAGTCATCGCCTGTCAGCTCGTGCGCCTCAAGCTGCGCCCCCTTGGGCAGCTCGGCGGCATCATCGAAGGAAGCAGCCACAGCATATCCGTCACCCGTGGCAACGAGCAGGGTCTCCCTTGGACCAGTCTCCTCAGCGGCTTCGCTTTCGTTCCCCTCGCCATTGGCGCCCTCAGTCCCAGACGACTCGCCACCCTTTGCGTCCTTGCCTGCCTGTCCCTCGCCTCTCTGACCATCCTGATCGTTGCCCATCTCACCCTGAGACGCAGACTCACCGTGCTCGTCGCCTGTGGCATCAGACTCATCCGCATGCGACGGTGCCATCTCACGCAACAGAACGTACTCGCAATTCGAGGCGATTGGGAGCGGATCGCTTGCACCATCCCTACCAAAGACCGGCTCCGCAAGCTGGCCGCCTTCCCTCCGCCAGCACTCCACGCCTTGCACGTCTTCGCCCTTGCGACCCGTTATCCAAACCTCCGAGTTCCACGCATGCTTGACCTCGGAGTCAATGGAAAGAACGCGCACGACGCGCAAGTTGTTGATCGTCTCGTAATCAGGTGCGTTCTCGTAGACGCTCACAACCTTTGACCTCGGTCCATATACCGTGATTGTCTCACCCTCATAATCAAGAGAGAATTTCTCTGCCGCCACTTCCGCCAGGCCAAACTCGCCAAGAGCCCCAGTAATCAGCTTCACCTTCGTCGCATCAGGCGTACCAGATTCCACCCCTTGCTCGTCTCGGCCCGTGAGGTTTTCAACCGCCGTGATTGCGCTGCCGTTACCCAGCATTGACGCTTCAACCGCGTCTGATTGGCTCGGATTCAGCACGTTCGTCTGCAAGACAACCTCTACGGGAACGCTCGGTTGGACTTCATTACCGTCATGCATAAGCTGTGCCTTCACGAAGGCATATGACGCAACGTACTCCCCGTCCTTCACCCCAAGCTGGTCGCGCAGGGCACCTTGGCGCTCCGCATTGTTGTCGAGCGTCGTAAGAACGAGTTCTGCGTCGTGCGGCACGCCAGCATCCTCGCCATACGATACCGTCACGACAAACGACTTGCCATCCGAAACGTCAAGCGACTGGACAACGGTCCGTGGCCACTCTTGACGCTCGTCCGCAGATGCATCTCCCCCATCCGAGCCAACGAAACCACCTTGAGAGGAAGGTTCGCTCTGAGTGGAGCCCTCCTGCGAAAAATGGTCAAGCCCCAGATCACCCTGCGTCGAACCATCCCCTTGAAAGTGACCCCGCTCCTCAGCATCGAAGCCTCCCTGCCCGAAGCCCAGCTCTCCACCGAGGTCCTTCGCCAAGGAGTGTGTGTTCGTAATACGACCGCCCGCTGAGAACGTGCCGATACGCGCACACCCATAGAGCACGGGCATAATGGCAACCACCCCCACCATGCCGAGGGCGACGGCAACATACAGGAATATCCGCCTCTTGTCGTGCGGATCACGCTGTGAATTCTTGAACATATGTCATCCCTCCTCGTCTTGGGGCACTGACGCATCTTTCTTGGATGTCATCACGCGTCAATTCCCGTTGGGGGTGTTAATCACAAATGTCTCGGGTGAGGGCCAGTCA
This sequence comes from uncultured Actinomycetes bacterium, assembly GCA_900318935.1. Classification (GTDB taxonomy): domain Bacteria; phylum Actinomycetota; class Coriobacteriia; order Coriobacteriales; family Atopobiaceae; genus RUG440. The sequence continues at coordinate 15,036 of ONMP01000030.1, read as the reverse complement.
CCGTAGTGGGTCTTCACAAACCCGCCGACGGTATCATCCTCGGCTAACTGCGCGACCGTCGGATACGGATACAACGTACCGTCCTTCTTGTCGAAATCCTTGTAATGATTCGTTAGGAACTCATCGTATGGATTTGCGGTCTTGGCATCCTTATAGAAAAACTCGGCGAAAGAAACTACGTCGGCATCAGCCGCGTAAAGGTCGCTAAGAGAATCCTCGCCGTCTATCGGCTTCATACCGTCATTGATAATCTCCAGGTAACGACAATGTTTGTAGGTGACGGCATCGTTATTGCCCACAAGCGCACCTGCCCTGGCGCTACCTACCACGAGTCCCGTCGCATAGCACGAAGCAACGTTTCCGCCCTTCACTTCGCCCAGCAGACCACCGGCAGTGCCACCGGAAGCAGATGTCGTAGCATAACTGGACGTGATTTCCGTGTTTTGCGCACGCCCGATGAGACCACCAGAGGTACCAGCCGCAACTACATTAATACTGTCCTTGTCGTAGAGGCCATTCTTTGTGTGTCCTCCTGCATAGCACCTCTCAACGCTGCCAGCTTGCATATCACCGACAAGTCCACCAGCTGAGGCGCCATCACCCTTGGATTCCACGCGTACAGCAGCCGCACATTCCTCGATGCTTCCACCGCCATTGAAAGAGCCAACGAGGCCACCCGTCGAGCCTGCACCGGTAATCTTTGACGATGCGGATCCGGAGCTATTGCGTACGATGACGTTCTGAAGAGTAAGTACCCCTTCGCTCTTTCCCACGAGCGCACCCGCCGCATTATCGGTCGAGGTCACGTTTGCGTTGACAATCGCAAGATTGCTAATCGAAGAGTCTTCTTGGACTTCCCCGAAGATGCCAGCTGAACCCTCAACCTCAACCTTAACGTTCGAGATCTTTTTGCCCTTGCCTTCGTATGTAAGTCCAAACTCGGGATTCACAGGTGCAAATGTCGCGGCAATGGTAGGGTCCTCGCTATCGTCCAGATAGTAAATCTGTACCTTATCGGGCTCGCCGTCACCGACTCTGTCGAGAAACGCCTTTGACTTCTTTGCGCCAGTGGAAGCCCACTGAAGGTCGGCGACCTGCCTCGCGGACGTAGCGCCATCGTCACCAAGCTCCTCGGGGTCATAGCCCGATATAGATGCGCCTAGGTTTTCCAAATGCCTGATGTTTGCCACGGTAAGCACACGTTCACCCTGGCTATCGCCAGAACCCTCCTCGGGCTTCGCGTATATCATCTGGGCAAACAAGCTGTTCGTCTGCTTGGTAGAACTCTTGGCTATGGAAGCAATCGTAGCGTTGTTGTACACCTTGGCACAGAGGGTGATGTCCTCCCCCGGAATCAGCGGCTTGCCATCACTCGCATCGCACCATTTCTCGGCAAAATGCTCTCCGGACTTCGTGATATCGTCCAAAATGGCAGTTTGGGAGCCATAGAGAAACTCGCTCAATGGCCAGACGTTTACGACCTTCTCGCTCTTGCTCGTCTTGCCACGCATGATTATCTGCACATAGGTGCTGGCCAGCAAAGATGCGTCGCCGGCAAACTCGGCGCGAACGCTATCCGCGAAGTCGACAGTCACTTCGAGGCGCTCCGCATTGACAACATTAAGTGAGGGGATTGGCAGCTTCGCTGGAGTCCTGCTTTTTATTTCCGCTCCTGTATACCAACCTATTAGCTGATTATCGAGAGTCTCAGGCTCCGCATCATCCCATTCCCCGCGGCTCGTCGACCAATTGCGGTAGCTACTCAATTCAGTCTGGTCGCTGTAGCCGACCTTTATGACAGTAGCAGTCTCCAAGTCGTACTTGATGACGTAGCTACCGCCTAAGCGCACCGTATCGTCAATCGACCCAAAGGGAAGCATCTCGTACAGAAGGTTGTCCCTTGATGCGAACCGTGAGTCACGAGGCATCACATACCAGTAGTGAGAGTCTCCCTGCTTCTCGCCCGTCATCTCAGGGTTATTCGGATCTACGTCCTCAAGCAGCCCCTGGCTCTTTGCCATGGAAAGGTGATTCTGGGCAGCAAAGTAAATCTCGCGCGCCGTGTCGTTAAGCTCGAGCCTCTTGAGGCTACGACGATGATTGATAACCCCGACAAAGGCGACAGCCATAAGCACTATGATTATGGCAACGGCTATCAGCATCTCCACCATAGTGAAGCCCGAAACGCTCCGCTTCCGTTGTACGCGCCCAAACAGCTTCTTCATGTGTATCGCCCCACGTTATTTCGAAAAGCGCGTAAGTATGCGGTAACCGTCATCTCCTACGCTCGCGAGCGTGTTGCCCGCTCTGTCCGTCACGCTTAACCTTACCGTCACCGTATTGCCATCCCGCTCAAACGATTCCAGATTGACCGTCAGCCCCTCAGCTATGGCGCGATCCACAATGAGAGGCTCAGCAGTCCCGTCCTCACTCAGGCCCGAAACGGAAGAGGAATCATCGCCATCAGGCGAGCCTGTGTAGTATTGCTTGTCCAATCCCGCGGGTAATGACTTACCAATCGAAGCCCAGCAGCCCGGCGCCCATTCGTAGTACACCCTATCGCTGCTGTTTGTCCTGACATCAGTTGCCAAGCCAAGCTCGCTGCGCAAGGCGGTCACCGTCGTCGAAAGCGCCATCTGCGCGTTGGCAGTCCTTACCGTCTGCTGATAGGCGTCAATGGCTGCGGGAATGCCCGTAGCCATAAGGGTCGAGGCAAGACCCAAGATGAGCGTCGTTACCAACATCTCGGTCAATGAGAAGCCAGCCTCGCCACGTCCGGTCGGCTTGCGCCTCCTCAACACGCGCTTGACAAAACGGAGCCTCATGGTGTGCTCCTCTCGTAATAAGCTATGGAACCATCCTCAGTTTCGTAAATATCGACGGTTGACGCATCGGGAGCGCTTTCAAGGGGCACCCCGAACGTCACATCGACGTTAGACTGCGCAGGAGTAGCAGCCGTACCCACCATTTCGCTTTCGCTATCGTAGAACTCGGTCATGCGACTGCGACTGCTTGTAACCAGCCGAACCGACGTACCTATGACCGAAGCCAACAGGATGAGCGCAAGCGAACTGATAAGAATCGACACGAGCGTCTCGACCATCGTCTCGCCGGAAGCATCGTTCACGAACCTCATGAGGCTGCACCTCCCAGCTTTATGCCCTCAGGCGTCCACGTCACCGACGTCTCCCACTTGATGTGGTACAAATCATCCCCAGTTGAAGTATCCGTCTCTCCGGTTTCGCTTATCTGAGGCCCAGAACCAGTGAATCCAGCCGAAGCGACGAGCGTACACCTGAAGGAATCAAAGCTAGGTTCACCGCCGTCATCTTCAATAAACACGAATTGGAACTTGTCATCGCCAGTCCGCGTAGGAGTTACCATCACGTCTCGAAACTCGGGACTCGCAGAATCCACGGTGACTTTGAATGACTTGTACTTCTGCTCCGTAGACACGAACTCAAGCGGAGACATGTCGTCTATGCTTATGGTGTCGATGCCGTCGGGCAGGGTGATCTCGCACCCATAGTCTTCCTCATCCACGTGGATGCTGGGAGGAAAGAGGGCGTCAACGGATAGAATCTGAAACAGCGTGGCCGAGCTCTCATCTAGCGTATCGCCAAGCACGAAGGCATCGTCAACTGAGAATTCCCAAGTGTCATCAACGGGCGTGTAGTTGCCATCGTCATCCTCGGTCGCATCACACTCGCATGCAATGTTGACCGTAACGCCGTCCTCCAGCTTATCCCATAGGAAATTTGCCGCAGAAGTAACGTTGTAATAACTCTGGTCCATCTCCACGAGTTGGCTATGACGGCCAGCCACAGCGGTCGCCGCTGTCAGCGCCACCGACGCGACAATGGTCACCACAAGGAAAAGCATCAGCGCCATCGAGAGCGACGCGCCGCGCTCAGAATTTAGTTTAAGCTTTATCCGCTCCAACACGACAGCTCCTTGTCGGGACAGAAATATACGTATCATGATTGTACCCCCGACGCAGACTCCGTACACGCAGGAATACGCCAACACGCGAATCATAGCGCCAAACGCACGACGGGTATGCTGCTTGCCACACATCGCCCTGCCCGAACGTGCTAAGCTTAGAGACACTTGCTACTTGTATATCGAGGAGACCATCATGTCACATCGCCATCGCCTCGTCACCCCTTGCGTCCTTGCTATTATGCTTGCCCTTTTCGTCGCGGGATGCGGGGGCACGTCAGGTGGTTTCACCTCCCGGGAAGCAGCCCCCGCCTACGACACGTACACCACAGAGGAAAGCGACGCTACGGAGGATTACGCCCTTGGCGCGGCAGCCTCTGACGACGTGGCCGCAAAAAAAGCTGACAATGGCGCCAACGATAACTCAGTCATCATCCGTTCCGCATTTGTAAGCCTCAAGTCTCGCGACTACGACGGCGCGCTCGACGCGATACGTGCCGTCCTTGACAAAGCCGGTGCCAAGCAGGTCTCTTCCAATGAGAGCGGCGGTTATTCGCGCAGCATCACCATCGACTCCCGTGTCGACCCAAAAAAGCTCGAGCAAACCGTTGAGGAGCTGAGGAAGCTCGATGGCTGCACGGTGATGAGCGCCAACATCTCCGCCGATGACGTCACGCGCACGTACAACGACACCGAGCGCCGCATCGAAATCCTGAACGAACAGTACGAGCACTACAAAAAGATGCTTGAGGAGGCCGAGACCACCGAAGACATACTTGCCATCAGCGACCGCATGTATGAGGTAATGGCCGAGATCAAGTCTTACACCGACTCACGCGACGAAATGAAGCACAATGCCGACCATTCGATGTTGAGCGTCACTCTCACGGAGGAGACGACGAGCGGAGGTGCACCTTCGTCGCCCGGCAGCTTCGCAGCAGATGCTTGGGAGGACTCGTGGGGCATCTTTGGCCAGGTCATTCGCTCGATCGTGTATCTCTTCATCATGCTCATCCCCTACCTGCTTATCGCCGCCGTTATCGTGGGCATCGTCCTCATAGTGAGACGACGCCATCCCAAGTCAGCACGCAAAAAGAAGGACGCGGAAGCGACGGACAACGACCCGCAAACCGCACAAGAGAGTCTTCAGGCCAAGCGAGACGACGGGCCTAAGCCTCCCCTCTAGGCCAAGAAGTGCCAAAGGAGCAATCGTCCCATGCACAAGTTCTTTGATCGTCTGGATCCGCATTATACGAAAATCTGCCTCTACGCAGCAGTGACAGTACTCCTGACGCTCGTTTGCGTGCTCCTGCTCTATGCGTCAACAGGACTTTTTGCCAAGCTCTGGGAGCTCATCTGCGCCGTAGTGGTTCCCCTCGCATACGGAGCCATGCTCAGCTACCTCATCAATCCACTGGTTAAGTATATTTCGTCGCGTCTTCGCCAGACCAAGCGCTACGCCCACGATGGGATGCGTCGCCGCACGGCCGCCGTTATCCTCAGCATCACCGCCATCTTGCTGGTCATCCTTGCACTGCTCACCATCATGCTGCTCATGATGGCGCGTAGTCTGGCAAACCTCAATTGGCAGACCATCGAGTACCTTCTGGACAGCTTACAGGGCGATGCCCTAGCCTTCATCGCGACGCTTGAGAGGCGCCTCGCCGAATGGGGATTCAGTGCCAGCGCAGGCGAAAAGACCTTGCTGAGTACCTTCATGAACGTGAAGGACTTCGCATCGACGGCCCTCTTTTCCGTCATCTTTGCCGTGTATTTCCTCCTCGATTCGCCACGTCTCGGCGCCTACCTCAACCGCCTGCTCGTAGCTCTCATTGGAGAACTCCCAGACGTCGATCCCTCGCGACTGCTGCAGGATGCCAACCATGTGTTTTCCGGATACTTCAGGGGACAAGCACTCGACGCGGCGGTCGTGGGTGTCAGCTCGGGAATCCTCCTGACGCTTGTGGGTGTGCCCTACGCACCGGTTATCGGCCTGCTCACGGGCATCGGCAACCTCATCCCATACGTAGGCGGTCCTGTAGGATTTGCGTCAATCGCACTGATGTGCCTCGTAGACGCGGCTTGGGGCAAGATGATCCTCGGATTCATCGTTCTCGCCGTAATCATGACCATCGATGCCAACGTCATCAACCCAAAGCTTCTCTCCGACAACGTAGAAGTACATCCGATGCTCGTCATCATCGCCCTTATCTCCGGTGGCGCCATCGGAGGATTCGTAGGTATGTTGGTCGCGGTACCGACGGCAGCCTTCATCAAGATTCAGCTCGACCGCTGGATAGACGCCCGTGTCGGTCCCGAAGAGAAGCAGGACCCCATTGAGGAGCAAGAGCCAGACCCAGAGCCAGACTCGACCACCCAGGATGCTTAAGCCTGCAGTATTTCTAGTGCGCGCAGATAGTGCTGTTGCCGAATACCCTCGCTGTCCTCGATGAGCACTAGATGGCCCTCGCAGACTTCGGGTCGTGCTTCGAAACGCGCGAGGTCGTCGATGATTACCCACGTCTCACAGGGATGCGCATCGAGCCATGCACCAACCTCCGATGACCGGTCTCCCCCCAACACCTTGGGAGTGATGTCACCTAACGGAGCACCCACCTCGGCGAGCTGGTCGCAGAGGTTGTCCATGATGGCCTTCAGATAGGGATCGTTGGTGTCAAGGTCCTCACGCCACGTGGACGAGAGCACCACGACAGCATCAGTCAGCTCAACGAGCCGCCCCACGTACATGAGCGACATAGTATCGTAGCGGTAGTTTTCGGGCTGACGCCCCTCAAGGTAGTTCTTGCGCACGCTCGTCGGCGTGGCGATGACACCGTCGATATCCAGAAAGATTGCCTTCACCTACCATCCCCTCTCCACGATATGCGCCATGAGGGGTACTCCCCTAACGCCACACTAAGCTGTAGTATATCGACAACGAACAAGATATGTTGACGAGGCGGGCTTCACGGCACATCAAATACGAAAGGCTATCATGAACGCAACGCTTAGGAACAAATACGACCAACTCAGGACAACGCTTGCCGCCTTCGGAAGCGTCGCCGTCGCGTTCTCGGGTGGTGTGGACTCGACCTTGCTCACCAAGGTGGCACACGACGAACTCGGCCCCCACATGATAGCTCTCACGGCCAGCCTTCGCGCCGTCCCCACACGCGAGCTCACAGCGGCGAAGGCGTGGTGCGAGGCAGAGGGCATCGAACACGTAATGGCGCGCATCGACGAGCTGACAATCCCGGGTTACGCACAGAACCCTCCCGACCGCTGCTACCTCTGCAAACGCGTGGTGTTCGGCGAACTCGTCAACACGGCGCAAGCACACGGCATCGAGCATGTGGCCGACGGCTCGAACGTGGATGACCAAGGAGACTACCGCCCCGGCATGCGGGCACTCGCCGAGCTGGGCATCGCAAGTCCTCTCGCTGCCTGCGGCTTCACCAAGGCGGACGTGCGCGCCCTTTCCCGTGAGCTGGACCTCCCCACATGGAACGCCCCTTCGGCAGCCTGCCTTGCTTCCCGCATCGCCTATGGCGAGCTCATCACCGCAGAAAAGCTCGCTCGTGTGGAGGCGGCAGAGGCATTTCTGCATGACATGGGCTTCTTCCAGCTACGCGTACGCATGCACGGCGCGAAGGGCGAGGTCGCACGCATCGAGGTAGAGCCAGAGAGAATCGCAGACATTGCCGAACTCACGCGTCGCGAGCACATCGTCGCTCGATTCCTTGAGCTCGGCTTCGCCTACGTGACCCTTGACCTCAAAGGCTTCCGTTCAGGCGCTATGAACGAGGTGCTGTAGTCTAAGCCAACAGCTCAGGAGTGAGTTCCTCAAGCGCATACGCGATGCCGTCGTGATCATTGTCAAGCGTCACGTAATCGGCCACCGCCTTGACTTCGTCGACCGCATTTCCCATAGCCACGCCGACTTGCGCCCACTCGATCATCGTGCGATCGTTCTGCGCATCACCAAAGCTCATGACCTCGGATTGGTCGATGCCGAGAGCGGCGAAGGTATCCTTCAGCGCACGAACCTTGTCAACACCCAACGGAGTGAACTCGAAGTAAACCGGTGCGGTAAACATCGCTGTAAGCTCGCCTTCGAAAGGAGCGGCCATCTCGCGCCAATGCTCCTGGAGATAGCTCGGATCTCCAGCATTGAGAATCTTGTTGAGCGGAAAGTCGCAGAATGCGGCGAGATCGCGCTTCTCACAGAGCAAGAAGTTGTTTGAGTGGCCCTCGTACTCGATGATGAGCGTAGGAAAGACATCCTGATTGGGCAGGGAAAAGAACACGTCGTTGACGTACATATACTCGCCGTGGTCTATGACCGGAGCGACGTCGAAGTTCTTCATGTGCTCAAGGACGCGCTTGCCCTGCTCCACCGTAAGCGCCTGCTCGAAGTAGACCTCGCCGGTCTGGCAGTTGAGCGACTTGGCACCGTTGAAGCACACGAGCACCCCGCCGTGATGAGCCAAGTCGAGCTCGGATGCATACGTCGAAAGGCCTGTCGCCGTGCGCCCGGAGGCAAGCACGAGTACCACGCCCTTCTCCTGTGCCTTGAGCAGGGCTTCGCGCGTGCGAGGCGTAATCTTCTTTTGCGTGTTCGTCAGCGTCCCGTCAATGTCGAGCAGGATGGCTTTGATGTTGGTCGTCATGGCGGGTCCCCCTTGTGGTCGCGTCGATATACGTCTTGCAGTATGACACACCTCAACTTTGACCGCTTCCCCACAGCGGGATCGTGGTCAAAAATGACCACGATCCCGCTGTGGGGAAGCGGTCAAAGACTCCCACTATCCCGCAAGACCTGCGATGACGGTCACCAACGCCGTGACCACACCCACGAAGGACTCCCCGCCCAGAAGCCCTGATGCCACGACGATGCCCGTATCGTCGTGCGAGAGTTCGGAGCCCGCTGAGTCTTTGTGCTGCAGCTTGTCGTAGGCGAGCTTCACCAAGGCTCCGATAGGCGCGGAGAACGACAGATAGAAGGGCAGGTATACGCCGAGGCCAATCATCATAGAGGGAAGCCCCACGCAGTAGAGCACGATGCCGGCGACGAGGCCGACCACGAAGAAGGGCACACTGGGAATCCCGCTCACCATCGTCGCCACCACTGATGCCTGTGCGCTCACAAAGAGCTGTCCAGGGCCAAACGCACTCGTGCCATAAGCACCCACAAGGGCAACCAGCACGGCAACCGAGACCACACATCCGATGAGGGATCCGATGGCCTGGCCCTTCCACATCAGCCGCGGGTCCGTGCCGAGAATTTGCCCCGTCTTGAAGTCGCTCATCACGTCGCCACCCAAGCCGCATGCCACAGCCACGATGCCCGCAACGAAGAAGAGGCGCACTTGGCCAACGTCGCAGGTCGCAGCCACTGCCAAGAGCACGATGAGACCGAATATCTCCATCGGGTCGATGCCAGTCTGACCTACCGACTGGGCGCTCATGATAGTGGTCACGAAACTCATGAGCACGATGATGACAGCTGCCACAGGACCGAGGCCGAGACCAAAGCAGACGATGAGAGCCGCCACAGCAGCAAGGAGTCCCAGTACGCCCACGTCTTTCCCGTGAATGTCGCTAGGTGCAGAATCAGAGTTCGCTTCGGACCCTTTGCGAAGAAAGCCAACAAGCCTGGGCAGAATGTCGCGGACGACCACGCCCAAACCCGAACCCATCATGAGTCCCATGCCGAGGCTCGAAACGATACCCTGCGCCGTGGTCACATCCCACAGCCCGGCCGCCGAACCTCCCACGATGATGCCAAAGTTAGCGAAGACCGCCCCCGCGAACCAAAACGCCACGGCGGCACCCCCTACAAGGAAGCCCACCGAAAGCATCATCGGTGAGTTATAGATGCCAAACGCCACGCCAGGAATCGGCAATGCGCAGAGCAGCGTGGGGATGAAGCCCAATACGTCGCGAGCTATGCTCCAGACGCCAGCGATGACCATAGAGCTCAGAAGCTTCGCACCGGTCTTACCGCCAGCCTCACTGGCCTCAAGCGTCTGAGCAGCGGCAACGCCAATGGGATACTCGAGGCCAGACTCCTCCACGAGCTTCTTGCGGATAAGTGCCGTGCACACCAAGCCCAGCAACGTACCAGCCAGCGCCACGCAGAGCATCTGCATCCAGTCAACCTCATCCGCCAACCCCAAAATCCAGATGCCGGGGATGGTGAAGGCGAGGCCACCGGCGACCATCGAGCCCGCCGACATGATAATCTGCGTGACATTGGCCTCGTTGAGGCTCTTGCGACCAAAGGCACGCAGCAGCACTAGCGAGGTGATAGAGGTAAAAATCGTCGGCCACGGCAGCGCCCCCATTTTGAGCGCAGTGTAGACCGACGACGCCGTGATGATGACGCAGCCGACAATGCCGATGAGGACGCTGGGCACGCTAAGTCTCTTGTACATGGGCAAGTCCTTCCGTAAGAGTCGCCATAGTGTAGCACCACATGCAGACATGCGCCGTGGAAATATACTACAAGCGCGTCCCTTACAGCACGTCTATCGCTCTGTTAGAATAGTCGTATCATAAAATAGGAAGGGTTTTTCATGGCATCAAAGGGCATGAGTCTGCGTACGCGAGCGATACTAGTAGTGACCCTCTTTTTGCTCGCAACGAGCGTAGTGCTGGGTATGTCGCTTACGCAACAGTCGCGCAACGCAATGAAAACGCTCATCGATGACCGCATGCTTGACGTGGTCAACACTGCAGCCGACATGATCGATGGCGATACGCTCGAAAGTGCAACCAGACAGACCCTGCATTCGGACGAATACCAGGAGCTCTTTGGCACCTTGGCACACTTTAAGCGTAACATAGGCCTCGAGTTCATCTATGCCATACGTCCGGGCGACAATGGCACGTACATCTTTGTCGCCGACCCAGCGGAGAAGAACGCCAGCGAGTTCGGTGACAAGGTACACATAACGGATGCCCTGTTGATAGCGGGACGCGGCAAGCCGGCAGTCGACGAGGTACCCTACACCGACGCCTTCGGCACCTTCTACAGCGCCTATAGCCCCGTGTTTAACTCGTCGGGCGAAGTCGCTGGCATCGTTGCCGCCGATTTCTTGGCCGAATGGTATGAAAACGAGGTCAATATGAACACGCTGACGATTATCGCGGCGTGTTTTTTGTTTACGGCAATCGGCATCGTGATAATCCTCGTCGTCACCCGTAAGTACAACGAGCAGCTTGATGCCATCAACGTGAGCCTCACCGACTTTGCGCGAGACCTTGATGTAATGATGGGCGAGCTTCCGCAGTCGGGCGGCACTCCCCAGGCAGGCGAAGCGTCGCTGACGGAGGAGACCTCAACAGACACAGAAATCTCGAATCCCGACACCAAGGTTAGCATGCAAGCACTCGAGACGCGAGTTGCAGCCCTGCACGACAATCTAAGGGAGTATGTCACCCACGCAAACACCCAGGCAAATGCCATGATCACCGCCATGGCATCTGACTATCGCAGCGTTTATTACGTCAACCTCGACGAAAATGACGGAGTCTGCTACCGCGCCGACCCCGAGGATCACGTACAGACTGCCCAAGGCATCCACTTCCCCTATCTGGAACGCTTCACTTGGTACGCCGAGAACGTCTTCGCGGAGTCATACCGCGAGGGATTCCTCCGCTTCATAGAGCCTGACACCATACGAGAGGCACTGAAGACCCAACCCATCATCGCCTATCGCTACCTCGCGAAACGCATCGGACGAGAGTACTACGAGATGATTCGTATGGCAGGCGTGCGCCGCGCGGAGGACCGTGATGACGGCATGGTGCATGCGGTTGGCTTAGGTCTCACGATCATCGACGAAGAGATGCGCGAGACGCTGGCCAGAAACGAGGCCCTGGCGGAGGCGCTGGCCATGGCTGACGAGGCAAACACGGCTAAGACCGCCTTCCTTTCAAACATGAGTCATGAGATTCGAACACCGATGAACGCGATCATCGGCCTCAACACGCTTGCCCTCCAAGACGAAACGCTTTCGGACCAGACTCGTGAGTACCTCGAAAAGATGGGCGGGAGCGCCCGTCACCTCCTCGGCCTTATCAATGACATCCTCGACATGAGCCGCATCGAGAGTGGTCGCATACAGCTGCGCAGAGAGGAGTTCTCTCTCAGCTCCATGCTCGAGCAGATCAACACCATGGTCATGGCCCAATGCAGCGACAAGGGCTTGAAATACGAGTGTCGAATCCTGAGTCAAGTCGACGACCATTACATCGGCGACGACATGAAGCTCAAGGAAGTGATTCTCAACATTTTGAGCAACGCCATCAAGTTCACCGACGCGCCGGGCAGCGTAAGCTTCACCATAGAGCGGACGGCTGTCTATGAGGGGCAATCAACGCTGCGTTTCCGCATCAAAGATACGGGCATCGGCATGGACGAGTCATTCATCCCAAAGATCTTTGACTCGTTCACGCAGGAGGACAGTACCCGAAAGAACAAGTATGGCAGTACCGGCCTAGGAATGGCCATCACAAAGAATATCGTTGAGATGATGAACGGCACAATCAGCGTCGAGTCGCAGAAAGGGGTCGGCTCGGAGTTCACCGTCGTCGTCACGCTGGGCAACTGCGAAGGCACGGATATCGCGAAAGACGGGTTCATTGATACGAACAGTCTTCATGTACTCGTGGTAGACGACGAGGAGATTGCTGCAGAGCACGCGCGCATGGTGCTCGATGAGGCAGGCATCCACGCAGACGTCTGCAGGAGCGGCGAGGAAGCCATGCGTATGCTGGAGCTGCAGCATCTCAAGCAACAACCGTACAACCTCGTCCTCATGGACTGGAAGATGCCTGGGATGGATGGCCTGGAAACTTCGCGTCAAGTGCGCGAGCACTTCGACAACGAAACCACCGTCGTCATCCTCACGGCTTACAACTGGGACGACATCCTCGACGAGGCACAGTCGGTCGGCGTGGACGGCTTCCTCGCAAAGCCCCTCTTTGCGAGAAACGTGGTGGATGAGTTCGAGCGCATCGCCAAGCGTAATGACATGAGCCTCTTCAAAGAGAAGCAGCGTGCCGACCTAGAGGGACGGCACATCTTGCTCGCTGAGGACATGGAGATCAATGCCGAGATCCTGATGGACATCCTTGAGATCGAGGGCATGGAAACCGACCATGCAGAGAATGGCCAAGTTGCGGTCGATATGTTTGCCGAGAGCGAGCCGGGCACCTACGACGCAATCCTCATGGACGTACGGATGCCGGTGATGGATGGACTGGAGGCGACGTCGACCATCCGTGCCTTGGAAAGGCCCGACGCCAAGAGAATCCCCATCATCGCCCTCACCGCCAACGCCTTCGACGAGGACGTGCAGCGTTCGCTTCAGGCGGGCATGAACGCGCATCTCACCAAACCCGTGGAGTCAGAGTACCTGCACCAGACTCTCGCCGAATTAATATACGAGGCCGAACACTAGGCTACCAGCCAAAGAATTCGATGATGTGGGCGATGGCCGCGTCCATTTTCTTTGGGTCGTGAAACCGGTGATCAGCTCCCTCGATAGGGACAAGCTCGATGGCATTGTCATCCGCAAACGCATAGGAGTCCTCAAAGGGAACGATCTCATCCGACGTACCGTGGAGGATGAGGATGTCGTCAGCATAATCGAAGTACTCGTGCTGACGAACGTCGGCCTCGCAAAGGCCGTCCATGAATGCAGGGCCGACCTTCACCTTGCGATCGAAGCCGACAAGAACGGGCTTGCCCGCATCCATCTTTTGCAAGTCTTCCTCACTCGCGACAACTCCACGTATCGTTGACTGCATGTCGATTGCCGGGCAACGCAGCGCCACCTTGCGGAAGGGATTCCCGTGCTCCGCGAGATACTTGAGCAAGAGATAGCCGCCAAAGCTCGTCCCGTATGCATAGAGTTCGTCGGTGCCGAAACGACGTCGGCAGTACTCGATGACCGTCGTTAGATACGTGTCACAATCCTCGAGAAGGAGATTCTTGCGCGCGTCGCTGCCATGGCAGGGCCAGTCAAACACGACGACCGCCGTCCCCTTGCGCTTGGTAACGGCGCGCTGGGCGAAGGTCTCAGCAGCATGGTTGTCCTTGTGCCCGCCAAAGCCATGGCAGAAGATAACAACACGCCTCACAGAACGTGAGTCGGTGCAATAAAGCTTGCAACGGATGCTGCAGCCGTTCTCGTTGATGTCGAAGTAAGCACCCATGCATGGCTCCCTTGGCCAGTAGTACAGAAAACAGGCCAAGCATGCAGACTGCTTGACCTGTCGTATTCCTGGAGCCAGCCGTGGGAATCGAACCCACAACCCCATCATTACGAGTGATGTGCTCTACCATTGAGCCAGGCTGGCTTGCGAGAAACTAATATAGGGCATCAGAGGCACAATTGCAAGCACTTTTTTCGTCTTCCTACAGACGGGCCAAGACACCCCGCACGATGAGTTCGACCTCGCGAGAGAATGACGTCACTTCCGCACGCACCGACCTATGCGACACCCAGGCAGCACCGGCAGGGTTCGTCGGAAGTACGATTGCGAGCACGCGCATACCCAACGCACGCGCCATAATCACCTCTAACGTGAGGGACATCCCCACGAACGAAGCCCCCAACATACGAAGCGCTCGAACCTCCGCAGGCGTCTCCAAACTAGGACCACGCATCTCTGCATAGACCCCCTCGCGAAGATCGATGCTACGCGCCTGCGCGACCTCGATGGCAAGGTCGCGCAATTCGCGGTCATAGGCTTCTTCCATCGGCACGAACGAATCTTGTCCGGATGCTCGCCACCCGACGAGAGGGTTCTCTCCGGTGAGGTTGATGTGGTCGGTCACAACGCCCAGCGACTCGGACAGATCCCCATCCACGACGCCGCAAGCACCCAAAAACACAGCCGTCTCGCACCCGCTCGCCCGAGCATGACGCACCAAGGAGGTGACTTCATGTGCCGAATGCCCGTGGTAGAGGTGGAGACGAGTCGGATACACCATCGTGGAGACTCCGTCAATCGTGCCCAGCGTGGCTTGGGGCACTCGTTCGGGCTGGATACCGGCGTGCTCCGTGTCGGAAGTGTGTA
>ONMP01000200.1 GCA_900318935.1 uncultured Actinomycetes bacterium | reverse complement strand
ATCGTTATTGACTAATGTACGCCTCCCGTACAAATACACCCCATGCACCCTATAATTCTAGTGTTGGAACGACGCTTCGGCTCTTTGTTGGGAGTATGCCATGCAAGTTGACGGTAATGAGTTTGGCGGTAATGCCCACACCCCATTCCCCGTCGAGGTGCGACGCATATTGGACGAGTACGGGGTGAACGTACTTGACAACCCGGGCAGATTCATGGGCATACTCTTGGACGAGTATGGGAGCGATGTCCCACCAGCAGAGGTAGAGATGCTCACGCATCACTGCGATCAAGAGGTGCTACGACCTTTCGCGCAGGCAGCGAGGTCACGCGATGCGAACATGATGGTCCAAGCACGAGAGCGTACGTATTGCCTGCTGGTAAATCGCCAAAACAGCGAGGTCACATCGCGACTGGTAGCGGATGGTATGTGCGAGGGAATCTCGAACGCGCTGGGTATTGTCGTAGAAAGTATGTCTGAAACAAGCACGGACAGCCATAGCCATGGGTCAGCGGTTTACGCCAAACCGGCGGGTGGCCACGAGCAAGCAGAAAGCGGTGGACCAAGGGCTAATGGCGAACGGACGATTGACTATGGCTTTGTAGAGGGGAATCGGTCGGTTCGCATCGTCGAAAGCACGCAAAAACGCAGGCCAGCATTCAACAACCTAGTGATAATCGTTACGGTTACTCTTGCCTTGGCCGTCGGAGGGCTCTCGGTATACTTGTTTATGCAAAATAGTAAAATTCATATTGATGACTCAGGAGCGTCTTCCACGGACAGTGATTCAAAGGATGCAACGACACCAGCCCCCACAGTGGTCGTAATCGAGAAAGAGCCCGAGCAGGCAGAGGATGAGAATGATGATGAGGCTCATGTCTCCAACTCGCGGAAGGACTCGGAGCCGGATACACTCTCGGACCAACAGCAATACCAGAGGACGGATTCGCAGCCGGATACCCGCTCGGACCAGCAGCGATACCAGCAGGCAGACCCGGAGCCAGAACCGCAGACGAGCACTTCCATGAGCGCTCAGAACGACGAATGGCTTAACCGCACCTCCGACTACTGGGGCATATGGACTCTGGCATCAAAAGAGTACGAGGAGTGCGCGGAATACGTTCGCGAAGTTCGGTCGAGTGGATATGATGCCTACGTCACACAAACCACCATGTGGGCCAACCTCAACGACGAGCCGTGGTACGTGGTGACCATCGGAACGTATGCGAGCGAGAACGAGGCGAATGCCGCACTACCAAGTGTTCAGAGCGGTTTGGATAGCACCGCGTATGTCAAGTACAGCGGTTCTTACATTGGGTAGACCACGCGACAAGGTGACAGGCACCTTGTCGCGTATGGAATGAGCCGAAAGGTGTTGGCACTTTCTCTCACGACTCGGCCACAGCACACCAAGGCGGTCCCGGGGCTCCGCGTCACTCCCCCTTCGACGACCGCGCGAGCTTGAAGTACTCCGTGGGAATGTGACAATAGCCGCCGGGGTTCTTCTCCAAGTACTTTTGATGGTATTCCTCGGCGGAGAAGAAGTTCTTCAGCGGCTCCACCTCGACCGCAAGGGGCGTACCGAACTTTTTCTCCTCTGCATCGCACACGGCCTCGATCTCTGGGAGCTGGTCTTCGTCCGTGTAATAGATGCCAGTGCGGTATTGGATGCCGCGATCGTTGCCCTGACGGTTGACCGAGTGCGGGTCAATCACCATGAAATAGTATTCCAGCAGCTTGACCAGCGAGACTCTCTGCGGGTCATAGTCGATCCGCACGGTTTCGGCATGTCCGCTGCTGCCGCAAACGTCCTCGTAGCTCGGGGCTGTGTCTGGGCCGTTGGCGTAACCGACCTTGGTGCTCACAACACCCTCGAATTGGTCAAAGTATTTCTGTACGCCCCAAAAGCATCCACCTGCAAGGTAAATCGTGCTCATGTCGTATCCTTTCGTAATTTGTTTCCCGTTCTCAACCCCGCTCGCTACAGCATGCCGACGCGTCGGGACAAAGGGGACAGGGACGTTTGTTCTGTTGGGAGCGGACGATTCCGCTTGCGACGTCATCCGCGTTCGCTCATCTAATACTCGCACACGCCTGCCTCGCGATACAAGTTGAGCTTGGAAATGTAGTCCATCTCGGGGTTGGAGGGAGAGACGACAAAAATGGCAGCTTTCCGAGTTTCGGACGATTCTGTAGACTGGTTTCACCAGCGCGCCGGACAAGCCCCTTGTTTTTCGCAGGTAGAAGGTTGTCCCGCAGATCTGGACCGCGACAATCCATCACCTCGTCAGCACACTCACCAATGCCCGCGCGTACTGCCGACGCGTTCGATCAGACCAAGTTTCTTGAGGGTCTTCAAGTCGCGCTTTACACTTGCGGGAGAGGAAGCCACCAGCCTCGCCAGCTCGTCATAGGTCGCCCCTCCGTTACCGCGCAATGCTTGGAGCAGGAACAGCTGCCTCTCCGTAATCCTTTCGACAAATCCATCATTCGAACCTGTGGGGTCATGTTTAGGCTCATTCGGGTCATTAGGGTCAGATTTTGGGTCATTAGGGTCACTGCCGAGGTCATTTGGGTCGAAGTGCTCGAGGTATTGCCGCACGTCCTCCTCCCGATAGTCCATGCGAGGCACCTCGAGCCGTCGATTCTCGGCGAGCGCGCTTGCTAGATCAGCTACCTGGTACGAGAATCCATGCCCGCCCCATCGTTCCCGCTCACCTCCGGGAACCCATCCGCCTCTCGAGATGGTGGCGGGCTCGCTTCGGGCTTCCTGCGCGCTTGCTTCGCCAGTGCGCGGTGATGCGCTGGTCGCTGGTCGGTCGGAGCACCCGAGCGCCCTCGGCCATCTCCTGCACCGAGACGTAGTGTGTGCCGGTCGACCTAGCGGGAGCAGCACGCAGGACCCAGGCCCAAAGGAAGGCGAGAAGTATCGTTGCCGCAGCCACGTGTTCGATTCCCCGCAGGTCAAGTGTCGGCTGAGAAACAAGAGCCTTCCAGCAAAGATAGGCGAGAGCAAACGTAGCAACTATCCCAACAACAATCCTAAGCTCGAAGCCAGGTGACGCGTCACGCTTCGCTTTGGCATTGTCAACGGCGAGGGTGCCCGCGCACATGCCCGTCTGGCCGTTCACCACGAAGAGAGCATCCTCGCCCTCGCGCGTGCAGTGCAGGAGCCAAACGGGCAGTGCGCAAAGACGCCAGTCGGTTATGCGAGTCTCGCCTTTTCGCTCCACGATCTCCACGCCACGTTTGATCGCGATCTGCTCGACGCTAAGACCTCTGCACCAGTCGTAGCCCAGATTTTCGCCGGTGTTAGGCGTGGTATTTGACAACAACCAGTCGTGGAGCATGCCGCCCGCGATTGCCTCTGCTCGAGCCGCTCTCTCATTCGCCGGGGCATCGGGTACCTCCGCAACGACCTCTCCGACGAACGCCTCCGAGGGCGCGTGGCGGTCGTCGATGAAAAACAGCCCCGCCGCCTCCATGTAGAACGGTGGCATGAGCTGGGACGCGCTCACGGCAAGGTCTCCATACGTCGCCCGCGCGGACTGGCACACGCCCCAATAAGATTGTGATCCACTGCCATTGGTCCGGTCCAATATGGTGAGGGTTTCCCACGCCCTGGCTCCAAAGAGCCAGTACGGAACGTAGGTGGGCCGCGCGAGATTGACTTGAACCTCGAAGTCATCGGGCACAAACCACGTGTTCCGAACGAACTTGTTCAGCGATTCCACAGCCTGCCCTTGTGTTACCGAGAATGGCACCGCAAAGTCGGGCACCTCTTCTTCTCGCGCAGGCCCCACAGGTTGCAGGTAACTCCCGCACCATGGGCAGGTCGCTGCCGCGTTCGCTTCGCTGACGACGTAACGCGCGTCGCAATCAGGGCAGCAAAAGGCCAGGAGCTCCGCGTCGTCGGCGGTGCGCTCGGCATGGGCGGCATCTTCGCACTCGGCACGATTGGCCACATCTTGCTCATAAGCCTCAAGTCCTGCCTCAGCACCTTGCATGTTCGCGTCCCTCGACAACGTTCCGGACTGACTCTTGCGGGCTCATTCTATATATCGGTAAGCACTCCCTCAAGTCAGCCAAACCTGACGCGCCCTCGCATCGCACCGTCGCAGCAGCTCCTTCCGTATTAGTCCCGCTTCTTGGCGTGCAGCACCACGTAAAGGTCACCAAAGCACCCCCGATTTCGCACGTCAGGTGCACCGAGTCCCTCGAAGCGCAGCGAGGAACCGTCTTTCATGTCCGCAGACAGCTTGACCCTTAGGGTTCGGCCGTCTGTTCTACTATCAAGAGAAGACGCTTCCAGCATAGCCTTGCACACGATACTCGCGGAGAACGTCAAGATGTCGTGCGGGATTCACAAACCTTCGCGGAGTCTCCCTGCGTTCCTCGAACTCACAACCCAAGCAGATACTCCTCGACATTGAGGTAGTCTATTCCCAGGCCAAGGGGATCGGGAAGAGTCTGCCCGCGATACAGGACGTGACGCCCAACCGATTGCGCCCCTAAGCCATCGACTAACGCCGCCACGACCTCGGCATTCGTAAGATGTCTCGTTTGCACCAACGCCACCTTTTCGGAATGCTTTATCTCATACAGGTCGAGCACACGTGTGGCGTGGTTGTAGCAAACCATGTCGAACTCATAGAAGCAAGCTTGACCGGAGGGCAGCATGTTCCCGCTCAGCTTGAACACCTCAAGCCGTGAATCGGGCTCCTCCCCCACCGGCCTCCACTCCCAGCCCCCGCGCGCCGCGACGGTCTCGTAGAGCACGATTTCTTCGAGCATTCGCCCGAGGACGTCGGCGTCGATCGTGTTGAGCACTAATGCTTGCTCGTCTTGCGTAAGGATCGCAAACGTGCTGTCATTGCGCAGCACGTTCGCCAGCTCCAAGGCTTGGGAGTACCTGAGCCCCGGCTGCGTCACAGTCTCCGCACGCATGGGGGCTGATCCCGGTTCGAGCGAGCGAACCTCGTAATCCGCAAAGACCTCAATCACGTGCAACCAGTTACGAACCTCGGCACGAGCAGCCGCACTCACCTCGACGTGAGCTGATTCGGGATTGAGTATGTCGAGCGCCGACATCAGCGAGGCGGTGATGCCCTCCACATCGATGTCATAGGCGTCTAGAGGCGACTCATCGGCCATGCGAGCGCGAAGCAGTTGCCGTGCCGAGCCGAGGTCCGCCGACTTAAACGCTCGGTCGATGCTTTTTCGCGCGAACGAGTGGTTCTCCTG
>ONMP01000221.1 GCA_900318935.1 uncultured Actinomycetes bacterium | reverse complement strand
CCCAAATAATCCCCGAATCCAACCACTTGCTTACGGAAATCGTTGTTCAGGAGGCAATCCACTCACGGGCTGTAGGACAAAAGCGCGGGATTACGGATGCCTTTGAAGTCTTCTTGGACGATGTTCGACCTATGCACGAATTTTCGGCGACACCTCGAGTATCCGAGCTATAAAACCGCAGGTCGCGCGAGTCCGATACTCGATGGTTTCGTGAAAAAGCGTGCATAGGTCCAACATCGTCCACGAACCCCTCGTCTATTCGTGTTTTACCAGCCAAAGTCACGCAAGCAGAGGTCAACGTCCTCCTCAAAAGTGCCAAGTTCGATGCCCGCTTGGCGTGCCTTGCTCGCATCAAGGCGATAATCGCGGAAACGCTCGGCATAGCGCTCGCGGTCGGGAAGGATCAGTTGCTCAACTTCGGTGTTCGAGGCGCCGAGCTTATGTGCGACCAGACAGGCGCTCTCGTAGGTCGTGAGATCGTTTGCGCTGGCAAAGTGATAGAGACCGCTTGGTAGCTCACACAGGGAGGCAAACTGGTCGGCAAGGCGCTGCGCGTAGGTCATGCACCGACGCTCGTTTGCGGTGAACTTGGTAGGCGTATGCGTACGCAGCGCCTTAAGCACGTTGCCCACGATGCCAGGCGATGGTTTGACGTGGGGAAGTGCCATACCAAACATCCAGGAGAGGCGAATGGTCACATAGTCGTCCATCTCGCGTGCCATCCAGGCGTCAACGTCTGCCTTGTGCAAGCCGTACTTCGTGACGCAGCAGGGTTCGACATGCTCGTCAAAGGGACCGGGTACCGAGAGTCCGTTGAAGACCTGCTCGGTCGAGATGAACATCATGCGCTTGCCCTTGGCCGCACAAGCGCGTGCGACTGCTATGGCTGAGTCACGATTGACGAGCCCAGTTCCCGCGGGATCGTTTTCACAGTCGGCGGTCGCTGCGTTGGCTGCGGTGTGAAACAGCAGGTCAAAGTCAAGGTCGAGGAAGAATCTCTCGACCTCGTCGGGACGGGTGTAGTTGACGTCTCTGCGACTGACGGGCACAAACTCGTAGCGGTCACGGTTGTAGAGCTGTACGAGACTTGCCAAGTAACCTGTTGCTCCCGTTATTGCGATGCGTTGCATGCGACCTCCTCATGGTTGTTGGGCGGATGCAGTCCGTGGGGATATCCCTTTCGTGTACAGGCGTCAGCCCTATGGACACCGAACCGAACGAAGTACGCGGCAGGGACCGATGATGGTGTATGAGCCAGCTGATGCGGGGATAAGGCAGGACTCGGTCGGCCCGAGGTCGACGCAGCCGTCAGCCGTTTCGATGCGCGCGAAGCCTTCCACGCAGGTCAGCACAGCATAGCGATGGTCACAGGTGAACGTTTGGCTGTCGCGCGTGTCGACGACGTAGCTCCGAAAAAACCCCGCGTTGACACCCAAGCGCTCACGATTAACTTGTCCGGGATCATATGCGCCGAGATGCGTCACGACAGGCTTGCTGGCAGTATCAAGCACGTCAAAGGCCTTGTCCACATGGAGTTCGCGACCACGTCCCCAGTCACAGATGCGATAGGTGGTGTTGCCGAGGCTGGACACCTCGACCGCAAAGATTCCGGCACCAAGGGCGTGCATGGTTCCAGGGGGAATGAGGATGAAGTCGCCCTCGTGCATCTCGATGCGCTGCCCATACCGATCGCCGATGGAGTCGTCTGCTGCGGCTACGCGCAGCGCCTCGGTGTCGTTGGTCGTGCAGCCGGCAATGAGCGTCGCATCTGGCTCGGCATCCAGCACATACCAGGCCTCGACCTTGCCATGGTCCCCCTCAGCCGCCTGCGCGTACTCCTCGCTAGGATGCACTTGGACCGAAAGGGTCTCGACAGGGTCCATGAAGGTAACCTGCAGAGGTGCGTCGTCAGGAACGTCTCCTAGAATCTCTTGGTGGTAGGATGCGATAGCATCGGCTAGCGTCATGCCGTCGCATGGCCCGTTGCGGACGACGCCCATCGTGGTGGGGTGGGCAGAGACGTCAAACGCCTCGCCATGGCGGTCATCGTCCGACCAGTCGATGCCGCGCGTGCGGGCTATGCGCGACCCTCCCCATATGGGGGAGAGGTAGAACGAGGTAAGCAGCAAGGGGCCCATGCCTGTCTCCCGTGTCCTAGATCTCGATCGTGTCCACGCCCTCGGCCTCCATGCGCGAGCGGATTTCCTCGATGATTGGAATGCTTGCCGAGCAGCCGATGCGACGGGCGCCAGCACGGACCATGGCGAGGAACGTGTCAGCGTCTCGAATGCCGCCTGCCGCCTTGACCTGCACCTCGTCGCCCACGTTGTCAAACATGAGAGCAACATCGGCTACGGTCGCCCCTCCCGTTCCAAATCCCGTCGAGGTTTTCACGAACGTCGGCTTGATCTCGCGGGCAATCTCGCACAGACGGAGCTTCTCGTCGTCGTCAAGGTAGCAGTTCTCGAAGATGACCTTCGAGGGGACTCCAGCCTCGTTGCACACGGCGACGATCTGGCGCATCTCGTCGGCGACATAGTCCCAATCGTGCATTTTGACACGCGTGACGTTGACCACGTAGTCAATCTCGTTGGCACCGTTGGCCAGGGCGTCTCTGGTCTCGAACACCTTGGCGGCAATGGAGGTCTGCCCCAAGGGGAAGGCGATGGCGGCTCCCGTGTCGATGTCGGTGCCAGCCAGCTGCTGCGAGCAGAAGCGTGACTGGACTTGGTTGATGGCGACCATCCTAAAGTGATAGTGCTTGGCCTCGTCGCAGAGCTTTGCCATGTCGGCTTCGGTGGCGTCTGCGTGCAGGTTGGTGTGGTCGATCAGACGGGCAAGGTCGTCAAGGGTCCATGCGCTCATGAGTGCTCCTCTCATGGAGTTGCCAGTTATGAAGACTATGACTCAGAATCGCTTCCATTTGGCCCATGCGACGCCAGCTAGCCTAAACTTCAGATGAGAATATGACATATAAAGCAATAAGTCATATAAGGGAGCATCCAATGCATCGTTATCAGACCGTCTACCGTGACCTTCTGGGCCAGATCACATCGGGGTCCCTTGTGCCCGGGACGGTCCTGCCTACCGAGCTGCAGCTGGCGAAGGCCTTTGGGGTGAGCCGCCCAACCATCCGCCATGCTCTGCAGATGCTTGAGTCCGAGGGGCTGGTCGACCGTCGAAAGCATCGGGGAACGATGGTCCTGGAGTCCAAGATCGAGCAGGGGTTCGCCACGAGTATTCGGTCGTTCCACGATGAGATGCGCTCGCATAACCGCGTGGCGCTGACCGATGTCCTTGCGTGCTCGGTCGGTCCTGCAGATTCGCATGTGGCAACTCAGCTGGGATTAGGAGAGGGTGACCCGGTCATGCGCCTCGTGCGCGTGAGACATGCCGACCGGCTGCCAAACGTGCTGGTAAAGACATACGTACCGCACGCTCTGTACCCCGGGATCGAGACGACCGACTTCAGAACAACCTCACTCTATGCCACGATGCGATCAATGGGCGCACCCGTAGTGCGGGCGCATCGAAAGCTCGATGTCGCCCTCGCTGACCGAGAGGTCGCGACTGCGCTTGGCATCGAAGTCGCCTCGCCCGTGTTCGTGTTCCACACGGTTGCCCAAAACGCCGACGGTAGGCACGCAGAGTACTCCATCGCCACCTATCGTGGCGACACGAATTCCTTCGAGTTCGATACAAGGTTGGAGTAAGGCAAAGCTACGACCCTCCAACAACGGGGCTGTATCAAAAGCCCCTGAGTAGAACGGGTGGGTTCCGCGAGGAGCCCACCCGTTCTCGTGCTCCGGGATGCCGCCTCACTGCCTCGCACATTGCCCGACTACCTAATCTACCTGCGGTTATGCTGTCAATCCAGGTATAATGGGAGGAGAGCGAGAGGAGATGGGGATGCCGGAGCCCAGGTTCAAGCCCTGCATGCAGGACCAGCCGATGCTGCTGCCGCCGGACATAGGCGACCTGGTGCCGGAGGGCTCGATGCCGCGCGTCGTGGACATGGTGGTGCGCTCCATCGACAGGTCGACGCTGACGGCCCTCTATCCCGGCGGCGGCGCGCCCGCCCACGATCCGCAGATGATGCTCAAGGTGGTGCTGCTCGCCTACGCCTCCGGGATCTACTCCAGCCGCGCGATCGCGCGGGCCACCCGCGAGAACGTCGGGTTCCTGTGGATATGCGGCATGCGGCCACTCGACCACTGCACGGTCAACCGCTTCCGCACCGAGCGGGTGCGGCCCGTCTTCGAGGAGGTGTTCTCCGAGGTCATCCAGCTCCTCGCGGACATGGGCCTGGTGACGCTCGACACCTACTTCCTGGACGGCACCAAGATCGAGGCTAACGCCAACAGGTTCACGTTCGTGTGGGCGAAGTCGACCAGGAGGTACAAGGAGCAGCTCCGGGCCAGGGTGCGCGCCCACCTCGCGGCCATCGACGAGATGGACGACGAGGAGGAGGCGCTGGCCCCCGACGACCCGTCCGAGATCGACTCCGAGGCCATCGCCGAGGCCGCGCGCAGGATCAACGAGCGCATCGGCCGCAAGGGCGTGGGCAAGCGCCCGAAGGACGAGGAGGGCAGGGCCCTGAGGAGGGC
>ONMP01000352.1 GCA_900318935.1 uncultured Actinomycetes bacterium | reverse complement strand
CGGCGTTGGTGGGGTCCATCTGCGCGGCCTGCTGGGCGTAATCGAGCGCGGCGACGCGGTTGCCCATGCCGACCATGGCCTGCGCGGCGATGAGTACCATGATGGCACCCATAAGGTACTCATACCACCTGAGCTCCTGCAGGCTCTTCTTCAGATTGTCCACTTCGCCCTGTCCTCCTCGCTCGCCATGTCTCGAATCATAGTTCCGCTGATGGGGTAGTGGATGCGTTGGACGTCCACAAGCCGATGGACGGCCTCGGGGTACGCTCGCTCAAAGTATGGGCCATAAGACTGCTCGCTGCTGTACACCGCATCTAGGTGGTTACCGAGTATCAAACGCACGAGCGGTGTCTCGGCGTCCCAGTCCTCCGAGCCGTCCGGAAGGCGCAGGGCTGATATGTCAACAAGTGCGGGGACGATGCGTGCGAGGTGGCGGTTCGCATCACATATACGGTGCAGCTGGTGGGTTCGCTCCTCGATGGAGAGCCACGAATCGGGGTGTTGTCTCCGAATCGTCTCCTCCTCTGGGCCGCCACAGAAGAGCAACACGTAGACAGTCTCGCACT
This sequence comes from uncultured Actinomycetes bacterium, assembly GCA_900318935.1. Taxonomy (GTDB): domain Bacteria; phylum Actinomycetota; class Coriobacteriia; order Coriobacteriales; family Atopobiaceae; genus RUG440. Next base: position 1,650 of record ONMP01000352.1, on the reverse strand, counting down.
CATGTGCGGCAACTCGCACGCAGTAGTCGTGTCCCTTGTGAAAAGGCAGGAACTTGCCTCCGTACATGCCAATGCGAAATCGTTTCGTATACTCCATCACGGTTTTCGCCCTTATTCGCTCTACAACAATTGCCCAAAAGAGTTTAGTGCAACTGAGCGCAGCGGCTAAGATGAGATGGAACGGGGGACGGGTTAAGCGTTCCACCGCGTTCCTCGCTCCCTGTTCCACGGGTCCATTCCACAGGTCCGTTCGCACAGTGTTAGTATGAGTATCCTGACGGCTCGTCGAGCGACGCCGGGCCGGGGCCGCGTGTGGCTTGGATTGGCAGTGCGGGTTGCGTGGGGGGTGCATCATGGACAGAAACATCGTCTTTGACATTGGCGGCGTGCTCGCCGACTTTCGGATACGGGAGTTTCTTGCGGAGAAGGGACTTGACCCCGCAATGACCGGACGCATACTCAAGGCGTCCGTGATGACTCCTTATTGGGGCCAGTTTGAGCGCGGAGAGATCACGGAAGAAGAGGCGCTCCGTGGCTTTGCGAGCGTCGACCCGGAGATCGAGGAAGAGCTGAGGCTCGCGTACTCCAACGTGGCCGGGATGCTAACTGCCTGCGACTATGCGATACCGCTCGTGCGGTGGCTGAAGCGGGCGGGATATGGCGTCTACTACCTCTCGAACTATTCCAAGAAGGCCTTTGACGAGTGCGGCGAATCCCTCACCTTCATGCCGTACATGGACGGTGGTCTCGTCTCCTTCAAGGTAGGCAAGACCAAGCCTGATCCGCTGATGTACCGGCAGTTCCTGAAGGAGTATAGCCTGCGCGCGGAGAGCTGTGTCTTCGTCGACGACGCAGCAGAGAACGTCGAGGTAGCGAAGAGGCTCGGCTTCGAGGGGATTGTCTTCACCTCGTACGAAGAGCTGATGGTCGAGCTCGCGCGGCTTGGCGTCAGCCTGGAGGCATAGTTTTGGTCAATCCCAGAACCCGTGGGCGGAGGTCCTGCTTTTGGTATTCCCGGACTGGCGGTGTGGTTGGCGACTACGTGTCGCGTTCCCTGGGCTTTGCGTTGGCGTGGCGGCGTTCCTCGAGATTGACGTTGGTGCGGCTCGCGTTCCTTGGAATCGACGTTCGTGTGGCCGGATTCCTCGAGATTGACGTTCCCGTGGCAAGAATCGCCACGCCAACGTCAATCAGGGGGCAAAAAACCACGCCAACGTCAAAGTCATGGAACACCTGCCACGCCAACGTCAATCTCCGGGAACGAGTGCCACGGCAACGTCGATCCCATGGAACGTCCCGCGAAACCGGACGGACGGTCTCCTCTATGCCCCGTACATTTGTTGCGTTGTGGAATAAACCGACCAATGCTGGGCCATGTACGGCTGCCGACGCACAGGTTTTTGGGACTGAACCATAAGAAACCCGCGCGACAACGCGGGTGTACCCGTCTGGGAGATGCGAGACAAGCTCTGAAGACGAGTCAGTTTCGGGTTTCTTTACAAAAGCTGAGGGGTCACCTCAAGACCTGCCGATGAGAACGGGATTGCTTCGGTCGGCTAAGCAACTTTTCAGCTGTTATTCTCGTTGGTATGTCGCTTGAGTATTTCCCGAAGCGTCTCAAGGGTAGGCGAGGGATCGCCGACAGGGTGC
>ONMP01000365.1 GCA_900318935.1 uncultured Actinomycetes bacterium | reverse complement strand
GGGAAGCTGACGTCGATGGTCGTGCCCTTCCCCACCTCGCTCTTCATCGAGACGTCCGCCCCGTGCAGCATGGCGGCGTGCTTCACGATAGCGAGACCGAGTCCCGTTCCCCCACTCGCGCGCGAACGCGATGCCTCGACGCGATAGAAGCGCTCGAACACCTTGGCTTGTGCCTCCTCGGGAATGCCGATGCCCGTGTCGGCAACACGCACCGTAGGCCAGCCGTTAACCAGCCCAACCCACACGTTGACCTCACCACTAGGCCTGTTGTACCTGATGGCATTACTGCACAAGTTTGCCACCAGCTCATCAACGATGCGAGGGAACCCACGAACGAGGCAGGGAGTGCCATCGACGGACAGGTTCACCTCGGCGCGGTCGGCCCTTCCCGCCATGCGCTCGCACACGTCCCGCGCCACGGTCAGCAAGTTGACGAGCTCTGACTGCCCAAACAGCTCCTGGTTCTGCATGCGCTCGGACTCATCCAGACGCGAAAGGGTCAGGATGTCGTTCACCAAGGCGGCAAGACGCTGCGACTCGTCGTTGATGCGCGCAGCAAACCCCGGCACATCCTCATCAAGGACGAACCCGTCACGCATTAGCTCTGATGCGCCCATGATCGATGCAATTGGCGTCTTGAGCTCGTGGGTGACATTGGCCGTGAACTCGCGCCTAATCGAGTCGGCGCTCTTGAGCGCCTCCATCTGGCTTACGAGCTCGGCCTGCTGCTCCGCAAGACGGTCGGTCAAGGGCTGGAGTTCCTCATAGGGAGCCGTGAGCGACAGGCGCGAAACATCGATCTCGAGAATCGGCTGCACGAGGCGTGCGGCCAGTTTTCGTGAGGCAAACCAGGAGAGTATGGCCAGACCCACCAAAACAAGCCCGAGAATCCCCAGGTCGCCGAGGAGAATCGAGAACACGCCCGCGCGATCGACCGACAGGCGCACCACGTTTCCCGAGTCGAGGAGTCGCGCCTGATAAATGCTGATGTAACCCATGGTGTCGCTCGCGCGTACTGACGATCCGGCACCGGTCGACAAAGCCTCTGCCACTTCCGGTCTGGAACGGTGACCGACAAGCCCCGCAGGCTCCACGACACTGTCAAACAGCACCTCGCCCTCAGGCGTCACAAGTGTGGCACGCATCTCACCCAGCTCGAGTCTCTGGAGCTCAGCCACCTCGTCAGTGCTCGCGTTAAGTGTCGAGGCGACGACCTCACACTCGTTACCGAGCTCAGTGCGCGCCTCCGTCATGATGGTCGCCTGATGTAGCAGTGCCGACGCAATCGTTGCTATCGCTGCCGACAGGATGGAAATGACGAGAAGGGTGACGAACACCCTCCTCACTAACGAGCGGTCCGTGTCTTGCGTAGCCATCTCTACCCTTGCAGGCGATAGCCCACGCCTCGTACGGTCTGGATCAGACCGGCATGGTCACCAAGCTGTCCGAAACCGGATATACCATTGAGGTGACCGGCGGAGAGTTCTACCTGGACGAGAAAGTCTACGTCTACCGGGACGAGAAGTACAGCAAGGAAAAGCGCATCGGCAAGGGCACGGTGAAACGCGCCGCGGCCGTACCGGTGAAGGGCGCCGGCAGCGTGCTGAGACTGCACGTGAAGAGCGGCGACTTCGTGGAGCGCGGCGAGCTGCTGTTTGAAACCGTGGAAGGCGTGCTGGACGGCTACTACGCGCCGGACAACACGGTCAAGAGCCCCGTGACGGGCGTTATCGAATCCGTGGAAAAGAACCCGGGCGATACCGCCGCCAAGGGCGACACCCTGGTGAAGATCGCTCCCACCAAGAGCTTCCAGGTCGAGTTTGACGTGCCTGAAGAGGACCTGTTCCTCCTGGAAGAGGGCGCGCCGGTTGAAATGGAACTGCGCTGGGACAGCTCCTCGGAGAAACTGTATACGGGCAAAATTGTTTCCATTTCCAGAATGAATGAAGACCCGAAGGAAGGCACAGACAAGAAAGTCTACAAAGCCTATGCCTCTTTTGAACCGGATGAAAGAATCCGGCTTGGCATGAGCATGCTGATTTACCTCAATGAGGCAGCCCCGGCCGAAGAAACAACTACTGCGGAGGAACCTGAAGCATGATGAACCCCAACGGCAAGAAACTGGTCCTTTG
>ONMP01000165.1 GCA_900318935.1 uncultured Actinomycetes bacterium | reverse complement strand
GCGAAGCGTCCGCCGGGGTTTCCCGCAAGAACCGTGGCCCCGAGCTGGCGCAGTGGGGCAATCTCGCCGCTGCGACCGTCTTTGCAGAACTGGAGCACCACGACGCACCAACCGCGACCGAGCGCGCGCAGAGCCAGCCCCATGGCAGCGGTCGTCTTGCCCTTGCCATCACCGTGGTAGAGATGCAGGTACTGGGGGGACAGTCCCCCGGGTACCCGGGGGACTGTCCCCCCAGTACCATTCTCGGTAATCATCGCGCAAACCTTTTCATCGCTTGGTAGATCGCCTCCATGTCGAGGGCCGCACGCACCTCGTCGGCTAGGAGGTTGATTTGCTGGTATTGATATTGCCTGTGGTCGAGCGTTTGCACGTCCGTTGCGGCAAGTCCCTTGAGGTCAAGCAGCCAGGTGGCGAGTGCATCCACCATGGCCCCCTCGTCGAAGAGTCCGTGCAGGTAGGTGCCCAAAGCTCGCCCGCTCACGCATCCATCTTCGCGACCGTCGGCCAAGCAGGCAAATGACGTACCGCCCGTGCGTTTGGTTTGTCCCATGTGAATCTCGTAGCCTGCGACCTCGATGCCGTCCAGCTCGTCCGCGAGCACTCTGGCGCGTATGCGGGCTCGTGTCTTTCTTTGCGAAAAGACCGTCTCGCAGGGGAGTAGTCCCATGCCTGCAAGCTCGCCACCTCGTTCGACGCCATCGGGGTCGCGCAGCCGTTCGCCCATCATCTGGTAGCCGCCGCAGATGCCAAGGACGGGCACGCCGCGCTCGTTGAGCTTGCGGATGGCCATCTCGAGGCCGGTCTGTCGCAGCCAGAGCAGGTCATCCATCGTGCTCTTTGTGCCAGGAAGAATGACGAGGTCGGGATTGCGCAGCTCGGCGAGCTGGCGTACGTAACGCACGCCGAGTGCGGGATGACGTTCGAGCGGCGCGAAGTCGGTGAAGTTCGAGATGCGGGGGAGCCGGATGACGGCGACGTCGATGGGCCGATGTTCGTTGACGCGATTGAGGCGTTCCGCGAGCGAGTCCTCGTCGTCGATGTCGGCACGTGAAAAGGGTACGACCCCAAGCACGGGCACACCCGTGAGCTCCTCGAGCTGGGCGAGACCGGGGCGCAGGATCTCTACGTCTCCCCGGAACTTGTTGATGACAGTGCCGATGACGCGGGCGCGCTCGTCCGGACGTAGCAGCGCCACCGTGCCAAAGAGCTGGGCAAAGACTCCGCCGCGATCGATATCTCCCACAAGGATGACCGGCGCATCCACGAGCTCGGCCAGGCCCATGTTGACAATGTCATCCTCGCGGAGGTTAATCTCAGCGGGACTACCGGCGCCTTCGATGACGATGACGTCATGCTCTGCTGCAAGGCTCTGGTAGGCCGCAAGAATGTCTGGCACGAGGTTGCGTTTCATGGCGAAGTACGTGCGCGCGTCGTAGTGGCCGTGCACCTCGCCGCCCACGATGAGCTGGCTGCCGACGTCGCTGGATGGCTTGAGCAGGATGGGGTTCATGCGGACGTCTGGTTCAAGTCCTGCCGCCTGGGCCTGCACTACCTGCGCGCGCCCCATCTCGAGTCCGTCAGCGGTTACGTAGCTGTTGAGCGCCATGTTTTGGCTCTTGAACGGCGCGACCGAAAGACCGTCTTGCCGCATGATGCGACAGAGCGCCGTGACGAGCAGGCTCTTGCCCGCCCCCGACATAGTCCCCTGTACCATGATGCGTTGTGCCATGTGTGTCCTCGTGCCCGGTTGCCGTTACTCACGATAGCAGGAATCGAGCCAACGGGACAGCTCGTTTGAGCGAAGCCGGGTCGAACGGGTGAGGCGCTTTCTGGGACCTCGAGCCATCGTTTTCAGGTTTGATGTGACTTCTGTGACTAGAAGTGTCAGCTGAGAACTCAAAATCAGGGGTTGGCGAAGTAACGAGTTAAAAAAAGCCCAGTTGTAAACATGAAGAAGCACCTCATATTTGGGCAATTCGCTTTTTCGAGTTCACAAGTGACACTTTCGGCCAACGCGCATGACAAATACCGGGTTCGACGTGGCATTTGCCCGACTGTCCTAGGTGCCATGGCTCTCTGATTGCGACTCTCGATTACTGTCGGCTGTGATTGCGTTTCGTGCGGCGGCGATCGGCTGTGATTGCGTTTCGTGCGGGATCGTCGGCTGTGATTGCGTTTCGTGCGGCACTTTTCGTCCAAGAACGCGTTTCGTGCGGTGGTTTCGACCGAAATTTGCTTTCGTGCGGGCTGTCAGCGCGCACGAAGCGCAAATCCGACCGAGTCCGTCGCACGAAGCGCAAATCCGGCCGAAGTGCGCGGTGTCCAAGGCCAGGAGACCATAGGAAAGGCTGTTGAAGCGGAGGGGAGGAAGAGGTGGGATCGCCAACTGGCAGGTTCGGAGCCAGCGTTCGTTCCGGTGACCCGCACCCTCTTACACCACTTTTGGGACGCTAATACTAATATGTGTGAGTGCCATGGAGTGCGTCGAGTTTGTTGAGAAGAATCGCGTTCGACTCAGCGTCGCGCACTGCTGTCCGATACCAGCCGGGGCCGAGGCCTGCGAAGTTCGCGCAGTCGCGCACAAGGATGCCGACGTTGGCCAAGTGCTCGGTAAGCTGGGGCGTTTTGTCAAAGAAGAGCAGGTAGTTGGCCTCGCCGGGTACCACGCGAAGCCCAAGGGAGCGAAGGCCCTCGGCAAGCTTTGCCCGTTCGGCCCGTATGAGGGTGCGCAGCCGTCGCGCGTAGTCTCCATCTGCGAGTGCCGCGACCCCAGCTTCCTGTGCGATGACCGACACAGGCCAGGGCTGTCCCGCTTCGGCCATCGCTCGCAGCAGGTCGAGGTCGTGACACGCACACCAGCCCAGCCTGAGCCCCGCCATGCCGTGGAACTTGGTGAAGGCGCGCAATACGAGCATGCGATGCGCCTTGATGCCGGGCAACATGCTATGGGCGGCTGGCTCGTCGAGGAAGTCGCCGAAGCATTCGTCAACGAGCAGGTGTGTGTCCATCTGGTCGCAGCGGCAAGCTATGCGTTCGAGAAGGGCGGGATCGGTCGTCCTTCCCGTTGGGTTGTTTGGTTCGCAGAGCACGAGGACATCCAGCGTGTTATCAATTCGTTTGAGAATGTCCTCGTCAAGCGCGAAATCACGATCGGCGGCCAGAGGATGCTGTTCGACCTGGCACCCAACGCGCTCAAACGCAGCGCGGTATTCGCTGAAGGTCGGCGCCGTCACGAGGGCACGTCGAGGACGCAGGGCGAGGGCGAGACGGTCGATGAGGTCGCCCGCGCCATTGCCGACAAGAATCTCGTCTTTGTTGAGAGCGTAGTGATCGGCGAGTGCGCGCCGCAGCTCACGACAATGCGGGTCGGGGTAGCGGTCCGCATGTTGTAGCGCTGCAATCGCTGCGACCTTGGCTCCTCCGGGCATTCCCAATGGGCTTGTGTTTGCCGAGAAGTCCAGCGGCATGGTGCCGTGCTCTTCCAGGTAATCAGCCCAGCGTCCGCCGTGTGCAAAGCAGTGCCCATTATTGATGTCAGCGGCGTCCAAGCTCATTGGTCCCATCCTGCAACGATGACAAGCGTAATGTTGCGGCCATTATACCCTCAGGGGCGCCCAACCCATGATGTGCGAAACGCTGGTCGCTCGTGCTACTTGTAACGGCTCCTAAAGAGAGGCCGTAGCTCGGAGATGGGTGCCTTGCTTTCGATGAGCTCGCGCATGCGCTCCTCGGCGGCAGCGATTTTTAGGCATTCCTTCAGCACGTTGGCGGCTATCTCGGGTGGGCAGATGCAGACGCCGGAATCGTCGGCGAGCATGAGGTCGCCCGGCTCGACCCGCTTGCCACACAGCGTCACGGGGCCGTTCATCTCAATGCACTCCATGCGGTACTTGCCCGTGATCTGTGTCACTCCGCAGCTAAATACCGGATAGCCGCTCTCACGAATGGAACTCGCATCACGCAGACAGCCGTTCACGATGTTGCCGGCGAAACCGCAGGCCTTGGCGACGGTACAGCTTTGGCCACCCATGTTTGACACTTCGAGGTTGCCTCCGAAGTCGCTTACGAGCACGTCTCCCGGTTCACCGATGTAATAGATGTCGCGTGTGGACATGGCGATGAAGTCGTGGTCGTGAGATCCCTGCGTGGCTGTCTTGCGCACGGGAATGTTGCGAATCGTGACGGCGGGTCCGCAGATCTTCATGCCGGGAGCGAGTGGCTTGAGGTAGCTCGCGGGAATGGCCCCGTCGATGCCGTAGCCGTCGAGTACGTCGCTTACCGTGGTGGTCATATCTTCCATGGAGAGGAACCCATCGCAAATCTCCTTGGGAATTCGCTCGAAGCGAATCTTTGTGATGCGCTCGCGAGGGACAAGGCCCCAGATGCGACCCACCTTCTCGTATTCAGCATAGTCTGCATCGCGCTGTGCCCGTTGTCGGGCCACTTCCTCGTTATAGGCGTCAACCTGCGTGATATCCATCTTGTCCTCCCGATTTATCTGAGCCATCGTGACATCTTAGTCGCTCAAGTAAAGCCTGAGTCGTTTTCCGAATCGTGTCTGAGCAATTGACGTGCCGTGAACAACGACGCTCCCTGCGCAGCTAGAATCCCGCGAAACATCCCGCGCACAGACCGCTTACACGATGGACACACTGCCTCACTAAGATGCCCCCCCATCATGTCGGACAGGCGCGCAACGGAGGTGCCATGTGAGCTATAGGCGAAGTCCCAGCACGATGTCCGGCTTCTTGGCTCCCTGCGTAGGTCTCAAGCCGCCCAAAGGTAGCTACAGTCACATCTCGGGGATTGATCTCGTGCAAGCTCGGGACGGTACATGGTACGTGCTCGAAACCTGCGTGTTGCCCCAAACGCACAAGACGCTGGTGGGATGTCGTGCTCGCCGTCTCTCGCCGCCAGGTGCTCCTCGTGTGTTGACCGCCTCTCACTCGTTGCGCTACGACGGGAATAGTAGGACCTCCCGGGGCCATGCCTGTCGAACTCTTTGGCGACCCCGGGTTCCTGTGGATCTATCTGTTCTTGGCCTACTGCCTCAGGGCCATGCTCTACAAAATTTGGAGAATGCGAAATAGGACATGATTCCGCACGATTTGTGCGTTTGCGGCGTCGTAGGGTACCTAGCCCTCGTAGCCGTTGGGGTTGTGGCTCTGCCAGTTCCAGCTGTCGCGGCACATCTCGGCGATGCCGTAGCGCGCCTCCCAGCCGAGCATCTCGCGGGCCTTGGTGCAGTCGGCCCAGTTGGCGGTGACGTCGCCGGCGCGGCGCGGTTCGATGACGTAGGGCAGGTCGCGCCCGCAGGCGGCGGAGAACGCCTTGATGATCTCGAGCACCGAGGTCCCGTTGCCCGTGCCGAGGTTGAAGACCTCGCAGCCCGTCCTGCCCGCCATCCAGGCGAGCGCCGCCGCGTGGCCCTCGGCCAGGTCCATCACGTGGATGTAGTCGCGCACGCCGGTGCCGTCTGGCGTGTCGTAGTCGTCGCCAAAGACGTGCACGGCGTCGCGCCTGCCCACGGCCACCTGCGCCACGTAGGGGAGCAGGTTGTTGGGGATGCCCTTGGGGTCCTCGCCCATGAGGCCCGAGGGGTGCGCGCCGATGGGGTTGAAGTAGCGCAGCAGCACGACGTCCCACTCCGTGTCTGCCGCGACGAGCGAGCGCAGGATCTCCTCGATCATCCACTTGGTCCAGCCGTAGGGGTTGGTGGCGGGCTTCTTGGGGGAGTCCTCGGTGAGCGGCAGCGCGTCCGGGTCGCCGTAGACGGTGGCCGAGCTGGAGAAGATGATGGACTTCACGCCGTGGTCGCGCATGGCGTCGACGAGCGTGAGGGTGTTCCCGATGTTGTTGGAGTAGTACTCGATGGGCTTCTGCACGCTCTCTCCCACGGCCTTGTATCCGGCGAAGTGGATGACGCAGTCCACGGGCTCCTCGTCGAAGATGCACTCCAGGGCCTCGCGGTCGTTGACGTCGGCGCGGTAGAAGGAGAGTCGCTCGGCGGCCTCGGGCCCAACGATCTGATCGATGCGGTCGAGCACCTTCTCGCTCGCGTTGGAGAGGTCGTCGACGATCACGACCTGGTAGCCCTGCTTCAGCAGGCAGACGACGGTGTGGCTGCCGATGAACCCGCAGCCGCCCGTGACGAGCACGCAGGTGTCGGCAGGGGACTTCTTATGCGTCATGACCATCACTCCCCACCGACTCGATGAACTTGTCGAAGGCAGCCTTGCCAACCTCGTCTGCGGCGAATACCGCGCAATGTTCGAGAACCCGCGCGAAGACGGCACCGATCTCCTGCTCGATCACCTCGTCGAGCGCGGCAGGGTCGGCCGTCGCCACCGCGCTCGGCGCGAACTCCGGGTGGCGCGCCAGTACCTCGGCCGCCCACGGCGCGTGGGGCTCGAGACCGGACACCGAGGCCGGGTCCTCCCCCGCCAGGACCGCGCGTTTCAGCAGCTCCATCTCGCCGAGCAGGCGCGCCGGCAGGACCGCAAGTCCCATGACCTCGATGAGGCCGATGTTTTCCTTCTTGATGTGATGGAGCTCGGCGTGCGGATGGAAGATGCCCAGCGGATGCTCGTCGGAGGTGCGGTTGTTGCGAAGCACCAGATCGAGCTCAAACGCCTCGCTCTCGTCACTGTAGCCGCGCCATGCGGAGAGGATGCGGTCGGCGAGCTCAACGAGGCGCACGGGGTCGTCGCAGTCCAAGCGTATCACCGACATCGGCCATTCCACGATGCCCGCACGCACGTCCTCGAAGCCGGGGAAGGTAACCTCCTCGCGGATTCCCGCGCGCGCCATGGCGAACTCGTATCGGCCGCCCTGGTAGTGCTCGTGCGTGAGGATGGATCCGCCCACGATGGGCAGGTCTGCGTTGGACCCCACGGTATAGTGCGGGAACGTCGTCACAAGCTCAAGCAGTCGCACGAAGGTCGTGCGGTCAATGCGCATGGGCCGGTGCTCTTCGGAGAGCACGATGCAGTGCTCGTTGTAGTACACGTAGGGGCTGTACTGCAGGTACCACGGCTCGCCGGCGAGCGTGAGCGGGATGAGCCGGATGGTCTGGCGCGCCGGGTGGTCGAGCCTGCCCGCATAGCCCGTGTTCTGCGGGCAGAGCAGGCAGCGCGGGTAGGCGTCCTGGCGCTTGGTGAGGGCGGCCGCGATGGCTTTGGGGTCCTTCTCGGGCTTGGAGAGGTTGATGGTGATGTCCAGCTCGCCGTAGGGCGTGGTGGCCTTCCACTTGCGGTCGCGCGCGACGCGGTACGAGCGGATGTAGTCGCTGTCGAGCGCCAGGCGGTAGAACCAGTCGGTCGCCTCTTTAGGGGCCTCCTCGTAGCGCTCCCAGAACCCGCGCACCACCTCGCTCGGCCGCGGCGTCACGCAGCCCATGAGGCGCGTGTCGAGCAGGTCTCGGCTCGCGATGCCCCCGTCGATCACCCCGCGCGTGACCGCGTCGTCGAACAG
>ONMP01000055.1 GCA_900318935.1 uncultured Actinomycetes bacterium | reverse complement strand
CGACGCGGCCATCGCCAAGACCTATCGCGAGATCGCTCGCAAGTACGCATTCCAGGGCTTCCGTCGCGGACGCGCGCCTCGACCCGTGATTGACGGCATCGTCGGGCGCAACGCCGTTCTCGCAGAAGCCACTAATAGTCTTCTGGTCGAGGCTGAGCCGCTCATGATTGAGCAGCTCGACATCGTGCCGTTGGGTCAGATTGACTACGGCGAGAATCCCGAGCTCGCTACGGAGAAGCAGGACTACACAGTCGTGGCAAAGATTGCCGTGAGGCCCGATGTCGAGCTTGACTCCTACGACGCTCCGGCTATCGAGATGCCGCCCGAGGAAGCAACCGAGGCCGAGATTGACCGTCAGATTCAGGTGCTCCTCTCGTACCAGACTACCTTCCAGGACGTTGAGGAGGATCGTGGCGCCGAGTCCGGGGACATGATTCTTGCGGATGTGGAAAACATCAGCAACCTGCGTGAGTACGAAGGCGAGAACCGCATGTTCTCCCTCAGCGACCAGCGTCTGCACGAGGAGTGGCGTGAGGGTCTTTTGGGGATGCGCAAGGACGAGGAGAAGGAGATTCGTTGGACTCGCTCGCACGATCGCGAGGATGACGAGCCGCTGTCCGTGGACTTTGCCGCCAAGGTGAAGGTCAATGCGATTCGCAAGGCCGTGACGCCCGAGCTCACGGAGGATAACGTCAAGGACGACTTCGGCTTTGACTCTATCGAGGAGCTGCGCGACGCGGTCAAGGAAGAGGTTGAGGCTGACAAGAGCGCGAGCTTGCCTCGTCTCAAGGAGGATCGCGTCGTAGAGGCTATTGGCGAGCACCTCACCCTTGAGGAGGTTCCCGAGGCTTACAGCAATCAGGTCTTCCAGGAGATGGCCAATCAGTTCCTCACGCAGCTGCAGGGGCAGGGCATGTCGCTCGATAGCTACCTGCAGGCTCGCGGCATCTCGTCCGAGGACTTCTTGGGCGACTTGCATGCACAGGCAGAAGAGCGCGCCCGTCAGTCGCTCGCCCTCGATGCATTGGCAGCTCATCTGAACGTTGAGGTTACGGATGACGACCTCAAGGCAGAGTTCGAAAACGCGGGCGTGGCGGATGTCAAAGCTACGATGCGTGAGTTTTTCGCCGAGGGCAGGATGCCCGCAGTGCGCGAGTCCATCCGCCGCACCAAGGCGGTCGAGTGGCTCGTCGAGAACGCCAGTGTCACAATCGTGGACGAGATTGCCCGCATGAATGAAGAGAATGCAGACGACGAGAACGACGCCGAGTAACGTGCTGATTCAGTTGACGTAGTAATTGTCGGGCATGGCAGGGTATATACCCTTCCATGCCCGTATTTCTAGACAAGGAGACTCCATGAACAATCCCACAAGCATTCCGCTCATTCCTTACGTGGTAGAGCAGACGCCTCGCGGGGAGCGCAGCTACGACATCTACTCCCGCCTGCTCAACGACCGCATCGTCTTTTTGGGTGAGCCTATCACGCGTGAGAGCGCCAATCTCGTAATCGCGCAGCTCCTACACCTCGAGAGCCAGGATCCCGACAAGGACATCTCGCTCTACATCGACTCGCCCGGTGGCGAGGTGTATGCAGGCCTTGGCATCCTCGATACGATGAACTTCATCAAGCCTGAGGTCTCCACCATCTGCGTGGGCATGGCTGCTTCGATGGCGGCCGTACTGCTCGCATGCGGTGCGAAGGGCAAGCGTCTGGCGCTTCCCAACTCCATGGTTCTCATTCACCAACCCAGCTCTGGCGTGCAGGGACAGCAGACCGACATACAGATCGTCGCCGACGAGACCAAGTACATCCGCGAACACCTCAACCAGATTCTCTCCGACGCTACTGGCCAGCCCATCGAAAAGATTCAGGCGGACACCGAGCGCGATAACTACCTTCGTGCGGATGCAGCTCGCGAGTACGGCCTGGTTGACCGCGTGATTCGCTCGCGCAAGGCTGCGGGTAGGCTCATCAAAGGCAATGAGGGCATCTATATCTGCGACGACTGCGTCCATGCTTGCGTCGACCTCATCAACGAAGCGGACGCAATGGATGCCAGGGATGGGGCGATAGAGGCATCGGCCTTGGAAAACGACTTCGATGCTGGCATCGAGAATGGCGTCCTGCCCACACCACATGAGATATATGAGGAGCTTTCCCGTTACGTGGTTGGCCAGGAGCGCGCAAAGCGGGCCATGAGTGTTGCCGTCTACAACCATTACCGTCGCATCGAGTCGGGCGACGATTCGGTGGCGGAGGACGAGGAGCGCGTCGAGCTCGCAAAGAGCAACATCTTGCTGCTCGGCCCTACGGGCACGGGCAAGACCCTGCTCGCCCAAACGCTTGCCCGCTTCCTGCAGGTACCCTTTGCCATCGCTGACGCGACGACGCTCACTGAAGCTGGCTACGTGGGCGAGGATGCGGAAAACATCCTGCTCAAGCTCATCAATGCGGCTGACGGTGACGTCGAGCGTGCTGAGGTGGGCATCGTCTACGTGGACGAGATAGACAAGATTGCCCGCAAAGCAGAGAACCTCTCCATCACGCGTGACGTGAGCGGCGAGGGCGTGCAACAGGCGCTGCTAAAGATTCTGGAGGGCACCGACGCAAGCGTGCCCCCGCAGGGAGGGCGCAAGCATCCTCAGCAGGAGCTCATCCACATCAACACAAACAATATCCTCTTCATCTGTGCGGGCGCGTTCGTAGGACTCGACAAGATCGTCGCTGACCGCATCGGCAAGCGCGGCGTGGGCTTCTCGGGTGTGTTGTCGCGCAAGGTGGAGGACGCCACCGACGAGCTCATGGCGTCCGTCATGCCGCAGGACCTTCAAAAGTTCGGTATGATTCCCGAGTTCGTGGGTCGCATACCCGTCATAAGCTCCACGACTGAGCTGACCGAGGACGACCTCGTGCGCATACTGACCGAGCCGCGTAACGCCATCGCAAAGCAGTATCGTCGCATGTTTCAGATCGAGGGCGTCGAGCTCGAGTTCGAGGAGGACGCACTCAGGGCGATTGCGCATCGGGCCATCGAGCGCCAAACGGGTGCGCGTGGCTTGCGGTCGATATGCGAGGACGTGCTGCAGGACGTGATGTTTGACCTCCCGAGCGACCTCAGCATCACGCGGGTCGTCGTGACGCGCGAATCGGTGCTCGGGGAGGAGCCCCTGCGCATCGAACGTGAGGAGAGCAATCGAGCCTAGGGGCTTGTCGCATTTGGCATGAATACCATGGCATGGCACGTGGAGAAGGTGCTTTCCGCGTGCCATTTTTCCGCCTACCGCATCCCTAGCGGAGTTTCAAATCGTAACTGAAAGACAAAAATTACGGGATGCAAACCCCCAATGCGAGCGTCACATGCTATCCTTGTGTGACTAATACGGACCTCGCCCGACATGTCGCATAAGTATCGGGCTTCGCTTTGGTTGGGGGTATTATGAGCATGACTTTGGAAGAGGCGCGAAGCAAGGAGAAGGCAGCCCGTGCTATCGTAGCCAAGAAGGCGGCGGCCCGAGCCGATGCACAGAAGGCACTCCTTGAGGCCCGGGAAGCTTTGGAAGCGGCTGACGTCGCACGCAAGCAGGCGAGACATTCCCTAGAAGACCTTCAGACAAAGTTGCGCTATACCCGCGAGGACATCATGCCCAGCGAGGCTGCCGACAAGCGTGCCCAGCTTGAGCTAAAGACCGCCCAGGAGGAGTTGAGTGCCGCGCGTGCCGCGCGCGAGCAAGCCGAGGAAGACATCAAGAATTGCGTCCAGGCATGTGACGATGCCGAGCGGCTTCTGAGCGAGGCGCAGTCGAAGGCCGAGGATGCCGGAGTCGAGGAGTCGACCTCTCGCATGGACCTAGACAGGACGGTCCAACGTGCCACGGATGCGCAGCGCGATCTCGATGCCGCGCAAACAGCATTCGAGGAGGCGAAGGTGGATCTCGAGGAGGCACGCACACAGCTTGCGGAAGCTCTCGAGGCGGAGCAGGCGCTGCCTGACGACAAGAACCCGCTTGCCCAGGCGATTCGGGTCTGTGAGGAGCGTCTCGCACAGGCGGAAAGCCGGTCAAACGAGGCGGCGGAGTACCTGGAGGAAGAGCGCAAGCGTCTTGAGATTGCGGAAGCAGAGGCTGAGGACGCAAAGAAGGCCTACGACAAGGCCCAGGCAAACCTGCGAACGGCAATTGCTGCCTCGGATCGTGCCGAGGCTCGCTTCAACGAGGCGCGCGAGTCGAGCCATGGAACCGATGAGGACGAGCAGACGGAGCGTCAGGCGCAGTCGGAGTACACATCGGCGTCCGAGGTTCGCAAGGCAGCGATGGCAGTCAATGCCCAGGCACTCACGACCTTGGCGGATGCGGACGTCGAGGCGATTCGCGTGCGTCTCTCTCGAGATGCCGCGATTTCTGCGCTCGATGCCGCAAATGCCGAGCGGGCGCGTGCCGAGCGCGAGCTGCGCGAGGCCAAGGAGGCGTCCGAGCGCGCGGAGATGACTCGCAGGGAGTCGAGCGATGTCGTGCGCAAATGGCGAAAGAGGTGCGACGAGCTCGAGGCGAATCTCGCCGAGGTGGAAAAGCGTGTGCAAGAGGCCACCGAGGAGAACGAAGCCGCACAGGAAGGGCTCAAGGATGTCCAGGATGCCACCGTGCGCAGCGGCAAGGCGAGCATCAACGCTTCGAGTACCCTTGACGAGCGTCGTCATGCCCTGACCGAGGCTCTCTCGGCGGTTGAGACTGCACGTAAGCATCTTGAGGAGTGCAAGCGCCGCGAAGACGAGTGTGCCATACACGTCGACCTTGCGTTCACGTCGGCCGAAGAGACTGGACGCTCCCTCGCCGCAGCAAGGAGCTTCATCGAAGATGCCGAGGGTCGTATCGACCGCGGGCGTGAGGAACTCCAGGTGGCTGAGCAGCGAGCGGTGGACCTTGCGGCGTCGTTCCGCCGCAAAGACGAGGAACTCTCACGGGCGCAGCGTGAGTACGACGTGGCGAAGTCCGATCTTACCGATGCCGAAGTGTCGGTGATCATGGCCGAGATCGACTCGCACATGTAGAGCGTCGTGCCGTGGGGGAGATGCCCCCACGGCACGCCATGGATACTCGTCTGTGCTATCCTATTGCAATTGTTGTCTAGAGAAGGTGGCGATCGTGGAAGAGATGCCAAAGACGTATGACCCGCAGACGAGCGAACCCGAGCTCGTCGAGCGGTGGATGGAGGGTGGCTGCTACCAGCGCAGCGAAGGGAACGAAGACTGCACGGTCGTCATTCCGCCACCCAACGTGACGGGTGTCCTTCACATGGGCCACGCCATGGACGATACCATTCAGGATACATATATCCGCTTCAGCCGCATGCGGGGCAAGTCTACGCGCTGGATTCTCGGCACCGATCACGCGGGCATCGCCACGCAGACCAAAGTGGACAAGAAGCTCAAGGAAGAAGGCATTTCGCGCCTAGAGATTGGTCGCGAGAAGTTCCTCGAGGCATGTCAGGACTGGCGTCGCGAGTACGGCGGCATCATTGTCGAGCAGATCAAGCGCATGGGTTGCTCCATCGACTTCGATGACGAAAAGTTCACGATGAGCGATGAGTATGCCAAGGCTGTGCGCAAGGTCTTCTGTGACTGGTATCACGATGGCCTCATCTATCGCGGCAAGCGAATCGTCAACTGGTGCCCGAGCTGCACCACGGCCATCAGCGACGACGAGGCGGAGTATCAGGACGAGAAGGGTCATCTCTGGCACCTGCGCTATCCGCTCACTGAGCCGGTAGATGGCATCGAATACATCGAGGTCGCCACGACCCGTCCCGAGACGATGCTTGGCGATACGGGTATCGCCGTGAGCCCGGAGGATCCGGACAAGGCCAAGTTCGTGGGAAAGACCGTTATGCTTCCCATCGTGGACCGCGAGATCCCCATATTCTCCGACTGGCACGTGGACGCGGGCTTTGGCACCGGCTTCGTTAAGGTGACGCCTGCGCATGACCCCAACGACTACGCGATGGGCCAGGCGCATGACCTTCCGCAGATCAACATCTTTGACGAGCATGCGGTCGTGGTGGACGGCTATGGCGAGTTCAGCGGCATGGATCGCGACGAGTGTCGCAAGGCAGTAGTCAAGTGGTTCGAGGAGCATGACCTTCTTGGCGAGATCGAAGAGCATCAGCACTCCGTCATGCACTGCTATCGCTGCGACTCGACGCTGGAGCCTTGGCTTTCCGAGCAATGGTTTGTGGCCGTCGACAAACTCAAGGAGCGCGCAACGCAGGTCGTGCTCGACGGTGAGGTGACGTTCCATCCCGCGCGTTGGACGCAGACCTACCTCACGTGGATGGACAACCTCAAGGACTGGTGCATCAGCCGCCAGCTGTGGTGGGGCCATCGCATCCCCGTCTTTACCTGCGATAAGTGCGGCTGGGAAGATGCCCTCATGGAGGATGTCGAGGTATGCCCGCACTGCGGCGCGCCTGTGCATCAGGACGAGGACGTGCTCGACACCTGGTTCTCTTCGCAACTCTGGACCTTCGCCACGCAAGGTTGGCCTGATCATCCCGAGCAGATGCAGGGACACCATCCCACCAAAGTGCTCGTTACCGCGCGAGACATCATCGCGCTCTGGGTCGCCCGCATGATCATGAGCTCGCTCTACTTCTGCGACGAGGTTCCCTTCCACGACGTGTATATCTACGCGACCATCCTTGCCAAGGACGGCAGCCGTATGAGCAAGTCCAAGGGCAACGGCGTCGATCCGATGGACCTCATGGCGAAGTACGGCGCCGATGCCATGCGCTTTGGCCTGCTCACGCTCGTGACGGGCAACCAAGACGTCAAGTTCGATGCAAACATCGACAAAGAGACTCACGAGCTCATCGACTCGCCGCGTACCGAGCAGGCGCGCTCCTTTGTGAC
This sequence comes from uncultured Actinomycetes bacterium, assembly GCA_900318935.1. Classification (GTDB taxonomy): domain Bacteria; phylum Actinomycetota; class Coriobacteriia; order Coriobacteriales; family Atopobiaceae; genus RUG440. Next base: position 9,114 of record ONMP01000055.1, on the reverse strand, counting down.
GAAGATTTGGAACGCGAGTCGTTTCGTGCAGATGAACCTCGAGGGCTATGAGCCGGGTGCGCCTGTGGCAGAGACGCCCGAGGACCAGTGGATGCTCAGTCGCTTGGCACGCGTGTGCGCCTTGGCCACCGAGCAGCTCGAGGGTTACGGTTTCGGTGATTACGCGCGCTCCATTCAGGCATTCTTCTGGAACGAGGTGTGCGACTGGTACATCGAGCTCTGCAAGGGGCGCCTGCTCGGCGGTACCCCTGAGGAGCGTCTGCAGGTACAGCGCAACCTCGTCTACGTGCTTGACGTCAGCATGCGTCTGCTGCATCCCGTCATGCCGTTCGTCACCGAGCGAGTGTGGGATGCCCTGCCTGCGAGCGGCCTTGACGCTCATGACAAGCCTTTCCTCATGGTTTCGGCATGGCCCGACCCGGCTGAGCTTGCAGGTTTCGTCAACGAGCAGGCTGAGCGCGACTTTGAGCTTGCCCGCCGTGTCATCTCTGCCGTGCGCTCTACCCGCGCTCGCTACCGTCTCTCGCCAAAGACCCCGCTTGACGTGCGGGTTCGCGCCCTGGCAGAGGATGCGGTGGCACTTGCAAGCCAAGGTGACTTCGTGCGCAACGTAGGACGCGTGGGCAAGATTCTGGTGAGCGAGGATGCAGAGAAGCCCGAAGCCTCCATATCCATCGTTGACGGCGACCTGCAGATATTCGTGTCGCTGGGTGGACTCGTAGATTTGGCCGGCGAGGCGAAGCGCATCGAGAAGGAGATCACCAAGGCCGAGAAGCAGCTTGTGGGCGTCGTGCGAACCTTGGGCAACCCAGGATTTGTCGCAAAGGCCGCCGCTGCTGTGATCGCAAAGAAGCGCGAGCAGCAGGCAGAGCTCGAGCGCACGATGGCTCAGCTCAAGGAGCAGCTGGCAGACCTGTCGTAGATTCTCAAACGCTTCGGAAATGCCCTGTCGCGCTTTATGTGGCAGGGCATTGTGCTGATTGTCGTGTGGGGACATAAGGGAGAAGGCATATGCATAGGGAATTCCTGATGGGCAACGAAGCGATAGCGCTTGGAGCGCTAGCTGCTGGCGTGCAGGTTGTGGCAGGCTATCCGGGCACACCGTCTACGGAGGTGCTCGAGACTGTCGCAAAGCGTCGCGGAGAGAGTGCTGGCGAGGTGTATGTCGAGTGGTCCGTCAACGAGAAGGCTGCCATGGAGGTGGCGGCAGGTGCTGCCTATGCGGGTGCGAGAGCCATGGTCACCTGCAAGCAGGTGGGCCTCAACGTGGCGTCCGATCCGTTGATGAGTCTGGAGTACATCGGTGTCAAGGGCGGCATGGTGATCGTGGTCGCCGATGACCCCGGCCCCATATCGAGCCAGACGGAGCAGGATACTCGCACCTTCGCGGAGTTCTCAAAGATACCCGTCCTGGATCCATCGACGCCGATGGAGGCCTATGTCATGGCACAGGATGCTTTCGAGATATCCGAACAGTATGGTACGCCCGTCATCCTGCGGCCCACCACGAGAGTGGATCATGGCTATGCTTCCATCGATGTGCTTGACCCCAGCGAATGGCGTACGCATAGTGCTGAAGGTTTTGTCAAAGATCCTCTACGCTGGGTAATTTTCCCACGGCTCTCGACGGTGGCTCATGCGCGTATCGAGGAGCGCAATGCGGGGTTGGCCGATGAGCTCTCGGACTCACCATACAACGTCATAATGCACGAAGTCGGGAAGTATGCGACGGCTGCACGGCGCGTGGGTATAGCGACGCAGGGTATAAGCTATACCTATGTGAAAGACTGCCTGAGCGGAGGGGATTCCCCTCGGCTACTGCGTGTGGGTACACCGTTCCCATTTCCCGAACGGCAAGCTGTTGAGTTCTTGCAAGGACTGGATGAGGTGCTCTGCATCGAGGAGTTGGATCCCGTCGTCGAGCGGGCGCTTATTGCCGTATGTGGCCAACACCATCTGGATGTCCGGATTCGAGGCAAGCTCACAGGCGACGTGGCTTTCTCAGGTGAGAATATTCCCGACTCCGTAGCTGCCGTCCTTGCGAGATTCCTTCACGAGGAAGACGGGGCGGCATCCGCAACCCCGCAGGATGCGCCAGCAGACGTTCCCCAGCTCCCGGTACGACCACCGGTGCTGTGTGCCGGCTGCCCACATAGGGCGAGCTTCTATGCGGTCAAGCGTGCCATGCGAGGCCAAAAGACCATCTATTGTGGCGACATCGGTTGCTACACGCTTGGCAATGCCCAGCCGCTTGATATGGTGGACACCTGCCTCTGCATGGGCGCGGGGATTGGAATCGCGCAGGGTGTCTATCACGTGGAGCCTGACACGACTTGTTTCGCCTTCGTGGGCGACTCGACTTTCTTTGCCAGCGGCATCACGGAAGTCATCAACGCCTACTACAATCAGGCGAACCTCACGCTCGTCGTCCTCGATAATTCGACCACGGCCATGACGGGCCATCAGCCGCATCCCGGTACGGGGCGCACGATGATGGGCGAGGTGGTCAAGGCGGTGAGCATCGAGGCTGTGCTGCGCGGCATTGGCCTGACGACGGTCGAGACGATTGATCCACTCGAGCATGAGCTTGCCGTTCAGACGGTGCAGCGCGTGGCCGCGGAGTCTGGCGTCAAGGCAATCATCTTCAAGAGTCCCTGTGTCGTGCTCGCCCGTCCTCAAGCCCACAGTTGCGTGGACGCAAACAAGTGCGTCGGGTGCCAGCGGTGCGTGCGTGAGCTCGGCTGTCCGGCACTCGTGCCCGCAGACGGAAAGGTGCGCATCGACCAGTCCCTCTGCACGGGTTGCACGCTTTGTGAGCAGGTCTGTCCGTTTGGGGCCATCGGTGGGGGAGAGAGGATCGTCTCATGAGTACGAACGTCATTCTGTGCGGGGTCGGAGGCCAAGGGACGATTCTCGCCTCGAAGCTTATTGCGGAAGCGGCGCTTGCCAAGGGCATTCCCGTAAGCACGGCTGAGACCATCGGCATGGCGCAGCGTGGCGGCAGTGTCTTCAGTCATCTGCGCCTGGGGACGGGGTTCATGTCGCCGCTCATGGCGCACGGTAAGGCCGATCTCATTCTGGCCTTCGAGCCAGCCGAAGCGGCGCGTCAGCTTCCCTTCCTGCGTGAGGGCGGCACGCTCGTCACCTGTGTCACACCGCAGGTGCCTGTGAGTGCGATGACGGGGGGACCCGCCTACGACCTTGACAGGATTCTCACCTACCTGCGCAAGCGTGTCGACCACCGCGTAGAGATAGATGCGGCGCGTGTGGAGTCGGAGCTTGGGACTGCGAAGTGCCTCAACGTTGTGCTGCTCGGCGCGGCGGCGCGTACCGGTACGCTAGGACTGTCAGTGGATGACCTGCGGTCGGCAGTGCGCCGGATTCTTCCCGATCGTTTTCACGAGCTCAACCTACGTGCCCTCGACTTTGTGTGAGGTGCCCGAAAGTATCATGCTGGGCTGCTAAAACCCAGCGTCACATCTACTCATAGAAAGGTCTATTCATGCAGATAAGTGACAGCCAACTCGCGCAAGTCAACACACAGATTCAGCGCCTCATCGCATCAGACAACTTCTATGGCCGTCGGTTGAAGGAGGCCGGCATCACGGGAGTCTCCTCCATCGAGGACTTCTTGGCACTGCCATTCTCCGAGAAGCAGGATCTGCGCGAGGCATATCCACTCGGACTCTCGGCGGTTCCGCAGTCCGAAATCGTGCGCATTCACAGCTCGAGTGGCACTACGGGTACGCCCGTTATTATTCCCTATACCCAGAAGGACGTGGACGACTGGGCCATCCAGTTTGCACGTTGCTACGAGTTCGCGGGCGTAACGCCTGAGGATCGCGTGCAGATTACACCGGGCTACGGCCTGTGGACCGCAGGCATCGGATTCCAGGCTGGATGCGAACGACTAGGTGCAATGGCCATCCCCATGGGTCCCGGCAACACCGAGAAGCAGCTGCAGTTCATGATTGACATGGAGTCCACGGTACTCACCGCAACTGCGAGCTACGCGCTTCTCCTCGCCGAAGAGATCGAGCGCCGTGGCATCAAGGACCAGATCAAGCTGCGTAAGCTCATCACTGGCTCCGAGCGCTCGGGCGAGAAGATTCGCAAACGCATATGTGACGCCTTGGATGTCGAGTTCTATGACATCTATGGCCTGACCGAGGTGTATGGCCCTGGCATCGGCATCAACTGCGCACATGGTCATGGCATGCACGTGTGGAGCGACTATGTCTATCTCGAGATTATCGACCCAAAGACCGGCGAGGTGCTGCCAGACGGAGAGTGGGGCGAGATCGTACTCACGACGCTCGTCAAGGAAGGCGCTCCGCTCATCCGCTTCCGCACTCACGACCTCTCGCGCATCATCCCTGGTTCTTGTGAGTGCGGGCATGACGAGCATCCGCGTATCGACACCATCACCGGCCGCTCCGATGACATGATGAAGATTCACGGTGTGAACGTATTCCCGGCTCAGATCGAGGAGATTCTCGCCACCTTCCCCGAAGTCTCAAGCGAGTATCAGATTCGCCTCTCGCACCTTGATGGGCGTGATACCATGCGCATTTACGTTGAGACGAACGGATCGGTGGCGTGGGAAGATCTGCGCGGCCGCATCGCGCGTCGCGTCAAGCATGTAATCGGCTTCACCCCGCTGGTAAAGATCGTTGAGCTCGGCGTCTTGCCGCGCAGCGAAAAGAAGACCAAGCGCGTGTACGACGAGCGCTACGACTGAGTGCAAGGCGAGGTTATTGAGTGAGAGCGAGCATGACGAGGCGGTCCTTCGCGGGGTTGGCGGTCGGTGCTATCGCGGGACTTGCCGCCTGCAAGGCTCGGGAAGAGGAGTCCAAAGAGGGGGAACCTGACGTGGATGCGCAGCACAAGGCTGTAGGTAAGGACCCCGACGATGAGACGCCGACGGAGACGGATGTGGAGGAGTCGGACGACTCTAAGGAGGATGCCATGCCGTGCACCTTTGACATGCATGCCGATACCATCGACACGTTGTGCATGAGCGACATCGAGCCATACTCGACGATTTATGCTAACGGGTGCCATACGGGGACGCTTGCCGACACTGACGCGAGTGTCTCTGCAAGTCGCATGGGCAAGATGGGCTGGGCGCAGTGCTATGCCGTATGGACGCCTGATGACTGTCCTTCGGTAAGCCATCTGGAGTTCTACCGTCGCGGCGCGAAGTTCTTTCGCAAGCAGATGAAGAAGCTCGGCGACAAGTTCGTGTACGTCAAAAAGGGTACCGACATTCGTCCTGCCATCAAGGAAGGCAAGGTGGCGGCGATTCTCACCGTAGAGAACTCATGCGCCTTGGAGGAGGGCATCGAGGTTCTCGATGAGTTCGAGAAGGACGGCGTACTCGTGTGCGGCCTCACTTGGAATGCGGAAAATGCCGTCGCAGGTGGCGTGGGCACCGAGTTGGGTCTTACGGATCTCGGACGGGAGTACGTCTCGGAGCTTGAGCGACGTCAGATGATAGTGGACATCTCGCATCTCAGCGATAAGGGCTTCTGGGAGTTGGAGGAGCTGGCGACGCGTCCCTACATCGCGACACATTCGAACGCGCGCGACGTCTGTGCTGCGGCGCGCAACCTCACCGACGACCAGTTCAAGGCCATTGCCGAACGTGGGGGTCTGGTTGGACTCAACATGCACACGGGCTTCGTATGCGACGACGCGCATCAATACAGCTTCGAGGAGCTCATGAAGCATGTTGACCATTGGCTTGACTTGGGCGGGGAGGATGTAATCGCGCTCGGGAGCGATCGCGATGGCTCGGACCTTCCCGCATGGATTCGTGATTGCTCGATGCAGCAGGGATTCTACGAACAGTCGGTGGACTATCTTGGCGAGGAGCTGACCCGTAAGCTTTTCTTTGACAACGCGGCTGACTTCTTCGAGCGCTACGCACGAGCCTGACCACGATCCCGCTGTGGGAACGTGGTCAGTTTTGACCACGTCCCCACAGCGGGATCGTGGTCACCTCGCCACTCTCTCATTGTGACTCGTTGCCTTTGCAAGTAAAATGATTTGTGAAGGGCGTTTTTCAGGAGGTGGTTTGATGACAGATAATCTCTATGATGTGGTGGTCATCGGTGCGGGGGTCTCCGGTTGCGCGATCGCACGCGAACTGTCGCGTTTGGACGCGCGAGTATGCGTGGTCGAGCGCGAGGAGGACGTATGCTGTGGCACGTCAAAGGCGAACTCCGCCATCGTGCACGCGGGCTTCGACGCGCAACCAGGCACGCTCATGGCGCGCCTCAACGTCGAGGGTAACCGCCTCATGTACGAGTGGGCGACCGAGCTCGAGTTTGCCGTCATGCCGGTGGGCTCTCTCGTCGTCTGCGTGAGTGAAGACACGCGTGCGGGCCTAGACGTGCTGCTCGAGCGCGGCAAGGAGAACGGCGTGCCCGACCTACGCATCGTTGAGCGCGACGAGCTGCGCGAGATGGAGCCCAACATCTCGGAAGATGCCGTGGCGGCTCTCTGGGCGCCGACGGGTGGCATCGTGGATCCCTTTGGCCTCACGGTGGCGCTTGCCGAGAACGCTGCAGCCAATGGCGTCGAGTTTCGTTTCAATGCGCCTGTGAGCGAGATCGAGCGCGACGGTGATATCTGGGTAGTCACAGCGGGCGAGCGGCACCTACGTGCGCGTGCAGTGGTCAACGCGGCGGGTGTCTATGCCGACGAGATGCACAACCTCGTCGCTACTCCCGACGACCAACTGCGTATCATTCCGCGCAAGGGGGAGTACTTCCTGCTCGACACCACGGCTGGCTCGCACGTGCGTCATACCGTCTTTATGCTTCCGACAAAGATGGGCAAGGGCGTGCTCGTGAGCCCTACGGTCCACGGCAACCTCATCGTAGGGCCTACGGCAACAGACGTGGACGACAAGGAGTCGACCGACACCACGGCGGAGGGCCTTGCCGAGGTGGCGGCAAAGAGTTCGCTTACTGTGCGCAATGTGCCTCTACGCGAGGTCATCACGAGCTTTGCCGGACTGCGCGCTCACCAAGAAGCGCATGACTTCGTGATTGGCGAGATGGACGGAGCGCCGCGATTCTTCGACTGCGCGGCCATCGAAAGTCCGGGCCTTACGAGCGCCCCTGCCATCGGCGTGATGGTGGCGGGTCTTGTGCGCGAGGGACTGGACTTGGAAGAAAAACCTGCGGGGGAGTTCGAACCCACGCGCAAGGGGTATGTCAACCTCATGGCGCTGAGCTTCGACGAGTGGTCGGAGCTGTGTGAGAAGGACGCTGCCTACGGCCACATCGTCTGCCGTTGCTGTCGCGTAAGCGAGGCTCAGATCGTGGACGCCATCCATCGCGTGCCTAGCGCCCGCTCGCTCGATGCCGTGAAGAGGCGCGTGGGTGCCACGATGGGACGTTGCCAAGGCGGCTTTTGCTCGCCAAAGATCATGGAATTGTTCGTGCGAGAGTCTGGCATGCGTCCCGAGGAGATAACCAAGCGCGGACCTGGTTCGCAGATTCTGATCGAAGAGGGGAGGGCCTAGCATGGAGTCACGTGACATCGTGATCATCGGCGGGGGACCGGCGGGTCTGGCGGCAGCGATTGCCGCTCATGAGGCGGGCTGCACCGACGTGCTCGTCCTCGAGCGCGATGTGCAGCTCGGCGGCATCCTCAACCAGTGCATTCACAACGGCTTCGGCCTCCATACCTTCAAGGAGGAGCTCACGGGTCCCGAGTACGCTGCCCGCTACGTGGATAGAGCTCGCGAGCTGGGCATCGAATGTCGCCTGGGCACCATGGTGGTGGAGCTCACGCCCGAGCACGTCGTGTGGACGGTCAGTCCCGATAGGGGCGTGCATGCCATCTCTGCCAAGGCGGTCATCCTTGCCATGGGATGCAGGGAACGTCCTCGCGGTGCGCTCAACATACCGGGCTTCCGTCCTGCTGGCATCTTTAGCGCGGGTACGGCACAGCGCCTGGTCAACATCGAGGGCGAGATGCCCGGGCGCGAGGTCGTCATCCTGGGGTCGGGTGACATCGGACTCATCATGGCCCGTCGCATGACGCTCGAGGGGGCGCATGTGGCTTGCGTGGCAGAGCTCATGCCCTACTCGGGCGGACTCAAGCGAAACATCGTTCAATGCTTGGATGACTATGGCATTCCGCTGCTTCTCTCGCATACGGTCACGCGTGTCGAAGGGATCAATCGCGTGGAGGCGGTGTGGGTGGCCAAGGTCGACGAGTCGCTGCGTCCTATCGCAGGCACGGAAGTGCGCTATCCCTGCGACACGTTGCTCCTCTCGGTGGGCCTCTTGCCCGAGAACGAGCTCTCGCGTGACGCGGGCGTCGAGTTGAGCCCTGTCACGCGCGGACCGGTGGTGGATGACGCGCTGCAAACGAGCGTCGAGGGGGTCTTTGCCTGCGGCAACGTCCTGCACGTACATGACCTCGTCGATTACGTGAGCCAGGAGGCGGCGGCTGCGGGTCGCGCTGCCGCACGTTACGTGGCGACTAGCTCGATCGAAGCCAGATCACAAACGGCGAGCACGCGCGAGGACGAGCGCCGTCTCTCCGTGGTCGCTGAGGGCGGCGTGCGCTATACGGTTCCATCCACCGTTTACCCTGCGCGCATGGACGATAAGCTCCTCGTGCGCTTCCGCGTAGACAACGTGTATCGCGATCGCTTCGTGAGCGTGTACGTGGGAAACAAGCGCGTGTGGCATCGCAAGCGGCGCGTGATGGCGCCGGGCGAGATGGAAGACGTGTCGCTCAAACGTGCCGACCTCGAGGTCGCGGTCGGCGCAACGACGATTAGGGTCACGTTGGAGGAGGAGTAGCATGGCGCGTGAAACACGCTCTCTCATCTGCATAAACTGTCCTCTGGGCTGCCCGCTCGAGGTCGTTGTTGACGGCGGCGAAGTCCTGTCGGTGACGGGCAATACCTGCAAGCGCGGTGAGACGTACGGGCGCAAGGAGGTGACGAACCCTACGCGCATCGTCACGAGTTCGGTGCCGGTCATTGGCAGCGCAATGGGCCGCATGGTGTCGGTAAAGACGGCATCCGATATTCCCAAGGAAAAGATCTTCGATGTGATGGCCGCGCTCGAGGGCGTGCAGATG
>ONMP01000164.1 GCA_900318935.1 uncultured Actinomycetes bacterium | reverse complement strand
GCGCTTGACGCGCCGCTCTTCAAGATTGACACCGTCGAGCCCTATCCCGCCGACTACTACGCCACGACCGACCAAGCAAAGCGCGAGTTGCGTGAGAAGGCCCGTCCTGCCATCCAAGGGCCGCTGCCTTCCATGGAGGGCGTGGACAAGCTCGTGCTGGGCTACCCCAACTGGTGGGGCACCGTGCCCATGGCCGTGAAGACCTTCCTCGACGCGCTTGATCTTTCTGGCGTGACCATCGCGCCGCTCTGCACCAACGAGGGGTCGGGCCTCGGCGGCAGCGTCGGCGACCTACGCCGCAGCTATCCCGCCGCGCATGTGGTCGAAGGTCTCTCCATAACAGGCACGAGCGCAGCAAGCTCCACGGGCAAGGCCGTGAGCTGGGCAAAGCGCGCGTTGGCATAAGCACGTACGATAAGAACGAAACAGCAGAGGAGAGCAACCATGGAGTACACGAGACTTGGTAACACCGGACTCAACGTGAGCCGCATCTGCTTCGGCTGCATGTGGTTTGGTCGTCCCGGCAACGGCGGGATAGACGTCCGCTTTGGTGAGGACCAGGCGCGCGAGGTCATCCGCTATGCTTGGGACCAGGGCATCAACTTCTTCGACACGGCCAACTACTACAGCCGCGGCGCCTCCGAGGAGGTCCTCGGCAAGGTCATCGCCGAGATGGGCGTGCGCGACGACGCGGTCATCGCCACCAAGAGCTACTACCCCATGTACGAGGGCACCAACGCCAAGGGCGTCACCCGCAAGACCCTCTTCCGCGAGGTCGACGCGAGCCTCAAGCGCCTCGGCACCGACTACATCGACCTCTACGTCCCGCACCGCCTCGACCACGACACGCCCATGGAGGAGCAGATGGAGGCCCTGAACGACCTCGTCCGCTCCGGCAAGGTTCTCTACATCGGCGCTTCCGCCATGTACGCCTGGCAGTTCCTGAAGATGAACATGATCGCCGAGCGCCGCGGCTGGGCCAAGTTCGTCTCGATGCAGGACATGTACAACCTGGTCTACCGCGAGGAGGAGAAGGAGATGCACCCGATGCTGCTCGACCAGGGCATCGCCTGCACGCCCTTCAGCTCGCTCGCGCACGGAGTCTTCGCCAAGCGCCCCGAGGACGAGCGCACCGATGGGGTCGCCAAGCTGCAGAACGACTACGTGCTCAACGCCGACGCCGAGATCATCCGCCGCGTCTGGGAGCTCGCCGAGCGACACGACGTCTCCACGAGCGTCATCGCGCAGGCGTGGAACCTCGCCAAGCCCGTGGTGACGAGCCCGCTCGTCGGCGCGAGCAAGACCACCTACATCGACGACGCAATCGCGGCGCTCGACCTCAAGCTCACCGCCGAGGAGATGGCCTACCTCGAGGAGCCCTACGTGCCGCACGCGCAGTACGGCTTCCGATAAGAGACAGACAGCGGGATACCTCACATAGCAAAGGAGTCCAAGATGACAACCAACGCTCAGCAGAAAAACGTCGTAGCCCTCGTCGGAGCCGGTGGCATCGGCATCGCAATCGCGCGCCGCGTGGCGCAAGGCAAGCACCTGGTGGTCACCAGTCGCACGCAGGAGAAGGCAGACCGCATCGCCGCCGACCTCCAGAGGGACGGCTTCGAGACCACGGGCGTCGCCTGCGACCTGGGCAGCCGCGTGGACATCCTGGCCGTCATCGAGCACTGCCAGCAGTTCGGCCCCATCACCAACGTCATCTGCGCCGGAGGCGTTTCCCCCTCGCAGGCGCCCATAGCCGAGATCCTGCGCGTCGACCTCTACGGCTCGAGCGTGCTGCTCGAGGAGTTCGGCAAGGTCATCGCGCCGGGCGGCTCGGGCGCCGTGGTGTCCAGCCAGTCGGGCCACCGCCTGCCGGCCCTCTCGCCCGAGGAGAACTGGGCGCTGGCCATGACCCCGACCGAGGAGCTCTTGGGCCTCGACTTCCTCTCCGAGGGGGCCATCGGCACGACCCTGCGCGCCTACCAGTACGCCAAGCGCTGCAACGTGCTGCGCGTGGCCGCGCAGGCCTGCGAGTGGGGCAAGCGCGGCGCGCGCGTCCTCTCAATCAGCCCGGGCATCATCATGACGCCGCTCGCCTTCGACGAGCTCAACGGCCCGCGCGGCGAGGGCTACCGCAGGATGCTCGACCTCATGCCCGCCAAGCGCGCCGGCACCGTGGACGAGATGGGCGCGCTCGTGGCCTTCCTCATGGGACCCGAGGCGACCTTCATCACGGGCACCGACATCCTGTGCGACGGCGGATCCACCGCGGCCTACTGGTACGGCGACCTGCAGTACCTGCAGGAGAACTGGTCCAAGTCCTAACGATGGGCGGCCCAGATGCCTGGTGCGTCTGGGCCGATTCGCCAAGAGAACCTTTAGACAAGGCGCGACGGCCGCTGGCTTATTACCATAGCCGTCGCGAGCATGTACGAGGAGTGAGGGAGGCCAAACCATGGCAGAAGGAATTGCAACACCAGAATTGACGGTAAGTGATGCCTGTGCGGCAGAGGAGGTGCTGCTGGAGCAGGAGCGCATGTTGCGCTACGAGCACTTCGGATCTACGGAGGCCCTGAGGCTCGGCAACGTTGTCGCATCGCTGGCACCGGACTTTGGCGAGGGGGTGAGCATCACGATCACACGCGAGTCCGACGGTGTGCGCATGTTCCAGTGGGTGGCCGACGACAAGGACGAGCGGAACCTGCTCTTTGCCGAGGGTAAGCGAGCTTCGGCGCGCACGGCGGGCCATGCCGGCCCTTGGGCCCAGCTCGAGGCTGCGAAGGCCGGTGACATGAGTCGCGTGTGGGAGAACGTTCCAACCGAGGTTCCTGCCTGCGGAGCTTTCCCTATTCGTGTAGGTGACGAGTGGGTGGCTACCATTGCAGTGAGCGGCTACATGGAAGGGCTCGACCACGAGATCATCTTGCGCGCTCTCGAGCAGGTGCTCGGTGTGACGGCGCCGCGTTGGGACGCAGCGGTGATGTGACGACACGCCTTTGGGATGGCGCACGCGTGCGTGCGAGGGAAACACGCGCGCAATGATAGGTAGAATGTGAGAGGGGAGAGCGTAATGGCACTATCTACCAGCGAGTTCAAGGGGCGCTTTGGCTTTGGGGCGATGCGCCTGCCCATGAAGGATGCAGAGCCTGACTATGAGCTTTGCAACCAGATGTTCGACCGCTTCCTGGCGGCGGGGCTCAACTACTTTGACACGGCGCACGTCTACCTGGGCGGTAAGTCCGAGGTTGCCCTGCGCGAAAGCCTCGTCAAGCGCCATCCGCGCGAGAGCTTCTTCCTCGTGGACAAGCTCACGCACGGTACCTTCCGCGACCCCGCATCCATCCGCCAGACCTTCCAGGACGAGCTCGACGCCTGCGGTGTGGAGTACTTCGACTTGCTGCTGGCCCATGCCGTCAACTCCGCCCACTACGACATGTACACTCGCCAGGGTGTCTTCGAGACGGCCAAGGAGTTCGTGGCGGAGGGTCGCGCTCGCCACTTTGGCATCTCCTTCCACGACGGCCCAGAGCTGCTCGAGCGCATCCTCACCGAACACCCCGAGATCGAGGCGGTGCAGCTGCAGATCAACTACGAGGACTGGGAGAGTCCGAGTGTCCAGAGCCGCCGTGTGTACGAGGTGGCCACGGCTCACGGTGTGCCAGTCATCGTGATGGAGCCCTGCAAGGGCGGCCAGCTCGTCAACCTGCCCGACGTGGCACAGGCCGCGCTCGATGCCGCACCCAACCCCGAGGGCCTCTCCAATGCGGGCTTCGCGCTGCGCTTCTGCGCGACGCAGCCCAACGTGGCCATGGTCCTCAGCGGCATGAACACCATGGAACAGGTGGAAGACAACCTGCACGCGATGGCGGGAGATCCCGCTCCTCTTTCCGAGGTGCAACTCTCTGCGTTGCACGACGTGCACGAGGCTTTCGCGAGCCTAGGCATGATACCCTGTACTGCTTGCCATTACTGCACTGACGGTTGCCCCAAGCACATCATGATTCCCGAGCTCTTTGCCGACCTCAATACCAAGCGTGTCTTTGGTGGCTGGAACCCGGGTTGGTACTTCTCGAACGTCCACACCGTCGACGGTCACGCGAAGCCCAGCGAGTGTATAAAGTGCGGCAAGTGCGAGCGCGAGTGCCCGCAGGGCCTGCCCATCCGTCAGTTGCTCGAGGAGGTGGATGCGGAGTTCGAGTAATCAGCGCGGGCGTCCTGCGCGCGGCATCGTCCTGGGGATCGGTTTTGCGACACTGAGAAGCGAGCCCACCTCCGTCACGATAGTAGTGAGGCACGGTCGCACGTCTGAGGGACTTGCGGACGGGGGTGGCGGGTTTAGTCGCAAGGCGGTGACGGGGACGGAAGGCTTCCGCATCGAACGATAGCGTGACTCTGCTAGGATTCGGTTTGACGAAGGCGCATCTGACGGGATGACCTTGTGGGGTAACCCACCTTCGTCAAGCCGTTTCTTAGCAGGTCCACTCTCGTGAGGATTCGTGGAGATGATTCAGGTGTACTACAAAGTAGTTGATAAAGAGACGTACTACCGAAAGGGAGTGTTCCGTCACTTCACCGAGGACTGCAAGTGCTCGACTTCCATGACGGCGAGGGTCGATGTCACCGAGCTTGTCCGCCATTCCAAGGAGACCGGGACGAGGTTCTACGTCAACTTCCTCTACATCCTGTCGAAGGTTCTCAACTCCCGGGAGGATTATCGGATGGGGTACCTCTGGCAGACGGACGAGCTCATCTGCTATGACGTGATCAATCCCACGCAGTACGTCTTTCACGAGGACACGGAGACCTGCACTCCGGTGTACACGGAATTCCATGAGGACTATGCCCGGTTCTACGATGACGCTCTGAGGGACATCGAAGAGGCGAAGAGAACCAGGGAGTACCTGCTGGACGCGGCGAACCATCCCAACTGGTTTGACGCGTCGTTCATACCATGGCTGTCCTACGACGCCCTGCACATCGAGCTGCCGGACGGTTATCTGTACTTCGCGCCCATTGTCAATTGGGGGAAATACAGGGAAGAAGGCGGCAGGCTTGTCATGCCCGTGAGCGTCCGGCTAAACCACGCGGTCGCGGACGGGTACCTGGTCGCGAACGTGTTTCGCCTCCTAGAGCAGGAGATCGCGTCGTTTGTTGAGCGCTGAGAGTTTCTCATTCTGCGCTACGCAAAAAGGACGTGTACGCAATTTAGGAAATAACTGCCCCAAATCGGGCGGCAAGATTTCCACTTTTGCGTACCGCAAAAATGACTGGTGGCGGCGACAACCCGATCGTCTGTGAACTTTGTGTATAGCAGTTTGTCTCGAACAGCTTGCTGATTGTCTGGAAGCATTTCGACAAGTACTTTGCGGATTTCAATATTGTCGTAGTCCCCGTCATAGTCACTATTGATCTTTGCGACGAGGTCATGGATAACGGTGCCATACAAATGTATGAGCCATTCTTCATCGTGAGCGAAGGCCTTGAACAACGAATCTACTAGTCTGGGCTCATCCTTCGCGCCCTCAACTATGAGCAATACATTATGCTTTGGGCGACGCATCCTAGTCGAACTCCCCGTTGCGCAGCAATCGCTCGACATTGTTTCCAAACCGGAGCTCACGTGAGGTGCGTTCAGACAAGGGGCAGAGCGAACCGTCCCTTCCAAACATAAAGATGCAGTCCGGACGCATGACATCATTCCTGGTCAGGCTCGTGTTGTGCGTGGTCGAGATGGTTTGGCGACCGGCCTCGGTCCCAAAATACTTAATGAGTCGTTCGGCGAGTTCAAAGTGGCAATACGCGTCGAATTCGTCAAGCAGGTATAGCGTGCCCCGCGAAAGAACCCTATATATGTAGAACAAGCTCACGAGTGTCCTTGTCCCGCTCGACATGCAATGAACGAAAGGGATAGGACGCTCGTGCTTGCAATAGATCGATCGACTGCCGTCCGCGTCGTTGAGGACCACCAACTTCTCATCTATACCGAAGTCGCGAAGAAACTCCTCAAGGTCGCCTACCAGTTCCTTGGCGACAATCTGTTCGAGGTAGTTCAGTAGGGTTCTGGAGGAGCCCCAACCGTCGTGTACCGCCATGGTAACGCTTTGCGTGAAGAAACGCAGTCTCCCCAGCACACTGTCTGCTTGCACTGGCGTGTTGCTGGACACATATGCGAGGGCGCTGGCATAGCCGCCAGAGAATGTCCAGTTGAGGTTTTGGGCCCCGACGAGTCCGAGGTTCGAATCCACGAGCTTGCCGGTGGTGTCGCAGTCGAATACCGTCATTCCGTCAAACATAAGGGATTCGCCCCTAATCTGGTGGTCTGCCCCTTTTTTATAGCGGTACAGAACTGGGGTGCCATCGAACATGAACTCGTATTCGAAGGTTGCGACGCCAACGCTGGAATCCGCGTTGACAAAGCAGTCGTCAGTGCCGAAGTCGAGCGTGCCGGCTGATTGGTAATAGTTAGATCGAACGTCGGCGATTGCTCTGAGCAGATTCGTCTTTCCCGACGTGTTTGGCC
This sequence comes from uncultured Actinomycetes bacterium, assembly GCA_900318935.1. GTDB lineage: Bacteria > Actinomycetota > Coriobacteriia > Coriobacteriales > Atopobiaceae > RUG440. The sequence goes on along the minus strand of ONMP01000164.1, from coordinate 180 downwards.
CTATGACAAGGGCGTTCGTAATGACGCCATCTGTGATGTTGGCGCTATTGAACGTGTAGTCCCGCGGCTTGCTAAGGTCTAGTGTTACGGGGGCCTTGAATCCTCGATAGTTCGAAACGGTAAACTTAGCCAGCATGATGGCTCTTTCCGGTATCCTTGCCGTAAAAGATTTACGGCAAG
>ONMP01000172.1 GCA_900318935.1 uncultured Actinomycetes bacterium | reverse complement strand
GTCGGTGACTTGGTCGGTGACTTGGTCGGTGACGTGAAAAGCGCTTGCGGCTTCTTGAGAAACCTTCTCCTGCGGCCAGTCAAGATGCAGGTAACGGTTCCTCAGCTCGTGACGTGTGCCGCACAGCAGGTTCTCGAAAAACCGCTCAAGGTAGACCGTTGTGGGAACGACCCCTCGCGTCACATCCTCGAAGTTGGCGCGCACGAGCGCATTGCGGAAATACCAAGAGTGGCTCTTGAAGGGCTCGTTATCCACTTTGTAGCCCATGGAGCGGAGGTATTTGATGGCAAAGACAGCAGTCGTGCGCGTGTTTCCCTCACTGAAGGGGTGTATCTGCCAAATCCCAGAAACAAACCTTGCAATGTGATGAGCTACGTCGATGCTGGACCGGTTCGCATAGGAGTAGTTGCGCTCTTGCGTGAAGTCGTAGCGCAGCGTTTCCTCTATGGTGCCACATGCTGCGTAATACACCGTCTCGCCTTTGAGAACCCATTCCTTCTTGGTGATGTTGTAGTTGCGGTACTTGCCGGCGCGAGGCAGTAACTGGTCAAAGAGACGACGATGGATGTCACACAGCTCAATGGGTGAAAGAGTGAACGCGCGCTCGCCCAGCAGCTCGGCAATGCGGCTAGATACAACGTCGGCCTCCTGCTCCCCCTCGATCTCCTCACGGCCAGCCCGCTCATCATAGTAGCTGCGGATGCGCCGCTGCACCTCGGCTATGTCAATTCGGCCTTCGATGTGCTCGCGCGCCGTCTCGAGCAGATAGTCAGACGTCGTGAGACCATCGACCGCCTGTAGGCCTATTGCCGTCTGCCAGTTGTCCGCGCGCTCCGCACGTCCCGGTTCGCCTTCCCGGATGTATCCGTCGAGATCTCCGAAATCCCAAGGTACCTTACTCATACGACCTTCTCCTCGAACGAGAGCAGCCTATCTCGGTAGTAGGCGCACTGCTTACGCCGGGCTTCGATCTCAGCGGGAATGCCGTGAGAGATGTCGTTGACGAGTGTGTCGAACTGCATAAGAACACCCACCATATTGTCTTGTATCTCCCTCGAAGGAAGACAAATACAAATCGAGGAAAGATTCTTGCCAGATAAGCTCTGGCTACTTCTTCTCGTCGATCATCCAGAACTACGTAAAAGACGTTTCTCCAACACGAAGAGTTGTACCCTTACTTGCGGTCGGGCACCTTGAGCAGCATCGCGAAGCCAATGACGAAGAGAATCGCCACGGAGAGCACGCCCAGAGAGGGATTCCCCGTCACGAACGTAAAGATGCTCACCAGACCAGTGCCCAGAATCGCCGCGTACTTACCAAAGATGTCAAAGAACCCAAAGTACTCGTTGACGTGATCCTTGGGACAGAGCTTGCCGAACTCCGAGCGACTGAGCGCTTGGATGCCACCTTGGAACAGCCCCACGCAGATGGCGAGGATCCAGAACTCGGTAGCGGTCCGCAGGAAGAACGCGGCAAAGAAGGTGATGCACGCATAGCCCACGATACCCACGAGCAGCATCTTCTTCGTCCCGACGGTCGTGCCGAGCTTGCCGTAGATGATCGACGAGGGCCATGCGACGAACTGGGTGACGAGCAGGGCGAGCACGAGCTGCGTGCCCTCGATGCCGAGGTTCGACCCGTAGCTCGTCGCCATCTTGATAATGGTGTGCACGCCATCGATGTAGAAGAAGTACGCGAGGATGAAGTAACGCATGCTCTCGTCGGCCCAAATCGCGCGCAGTGTGGTGCCGATGCCCGTGACGGCGTTGCGAATTGCGTGTGGCCGGTACGGCTTGTAGCTCTTTTGCTCGACGTTCTTGACAAGCGGGACGCTGAACGCCGCCCACCAGACCGCCGTGATGATGAAGGCGATGAGCATGGCCGTCTGCAGCGGGAGGCCGAGCTTCTCACGATTGAGCACTATCAAGAGGCATATGACAAACGGGATGCACGATCCGACATAGCCCCACGCAAAGCCCTGGCTCGAGACCTCGTCCATCTTTTCATCCGTGGTCGCATCGACCAAAAGCGCATCATAGAAGACAAACGACGCGTTGAGCGCAATCGCCGAGATGACGTATACAATCAGGAACGTGAGCCAATGCGAAGGGAACCCCATCGCAACGGTCGCCGCGACGCCGATGGCGATGCAGGCGATGATGAACTTCTTTCGCATGCCCTTCATGTCGGCAATCGAGCCAAGGATAGGCATGAGCAGAGCGATGACGAGCGAGGCCACCGTCTCAGCTGTACCCCAAGCGCCCACGGCCACCTGCTCGACGGCCGGGTCTGCCGCCGCGAGCGAGTTGAAGTAGATGGGAATCACGCTCGTCGCGAGCAGCACCAGCGCAGAGTTGCCCACATCGTAGAGAATCCAGCTCTTCTCGGCCTTGGTGAACTTCGTAAGTGCCATGATGCCCTCCCCTTTTGGACTACTAGTTTTATGTTAGACGATAGGGAGCGCTTGGGCCGCGCGGACGATGGCCTATCGACCAGCGGCGCCTACGACATTGCCTCGTACCCTGACACTGCGACGCGCTCAAACAACCGCGCTGCGCGTGTGGCTGAAGCCGTCGAGTACTGCAACACCTTCTGGCGAGTTTCCGTCGGTCCATCGCATGATGCGCACCACAATTCTGCTATGGTAAGAGCACGCATCGCATGCTGGCAAAGCACACCGATCAAAGGGGGCCCTCGTGAGCGAGGGACTGATATTCACCAACGACAACTGCGTAGGTTGCAATCGCTGCGTACGCGTCTGCAGCTCTTTCGGCGCAAGCATATCGAACAGCGGCCCAAAGAATTCTTCGATCTCGATCAACTCCGAGCGCTGCATCGTGTGCGGAGCGTGCATCGACGTCTGCGCCCATGGTGCACGTCACTACATTGACAGTACCAGCCAGTTCTTGGAGGACCTCGCGAACGGCGAGTCGATAACGGTACTGGTCGCACCATCCTTTGAGGCGAAGTATCCGCGTGAATACGCCCGCGTCTTTGCCACGCTGCGCAAGCTTGGCGTGCGTCGCATCCTGCCAGTGTCCCTGGGCGCCGACATCTGTACCTGGGCCTACCTCAAGTGCATGGAACAAGGCATGACGGCGATGATCTCCACCTCGTGCCCAGCCGTCGTATCGTACGTCGAGCACTGGCTTCCCGACATGATAGGGCAGCTCATGCCCGTGAAGAGTCCCCTCATGTGCCTCGCCACCTACTGCCGGGAAGAGCTGGGCATCAACGATATGATCGCCTTCCTCGGCCCCTGCATCGCAAAGGGCATCGAGGTCGACCGCTATAACGAGCTCGTGCAGTACAACGTGACCTTCCCCAAGCTCATGGAGGAGCTGCGCCCTCGGTTGGTTGACGAAGAGAGCGCCTTCGACGACATGGACTACGGCCTCGGGTCTTACTATCCCGCGCCAGGAGGACTTGCCGACAATGTGCGGTGGTTCCTCGGCGACGACACGCCAATTCGCATCATTTCGGGCAAGCAGTACCTCTACCAACGCTTCGAGACCAATCGGCGCCGCGCCTTCTCCAACGAGCTGTCCATCACGGAGCTGCCCTACGCCCTCATCGATGCCCTCAACTGTCAGGAAGGCTGCATCGAAGGTACGGCGCGCGCCCAAGAGGACCATGAGGACAAGGGCCTAGCACACATTCACCAGATACGCACTGCGAGCAAGAGCGCCCGCGAGGCATCCCCATGGAACCAAGACCGGACACCCGCAGAGCGCCTCGCACGCCTCAACGAGCAGTTTTCCAGCCTCAAGCTCGAGTCGTATAAGGCGACGTTCGAGGACCAGAGCGGTTCTTGCAGGGTAAACACACCCACGCCGGAAGAAGCCGACGCCATCTTCCACTCGTTGCGCAAGTACGACCGCGAGTCTCGCCACATCAATTGTTCGGCATGCGGGTACGAGAGCTGCCACGAGATGATGGTCGCCATCCACAACGGCTTCAACAGTCGCTACAACTGCGTCTACTTCGAGAAGGAAGAGGCTATCTACCTCTCGCGCATGTCTTTCGGCGACCAGCTCACAGGCGTCATGAACCGCAACGCCCTAGAACGCCTGAGTAACGAGCTCTATGGACGCAACCACTCCCTCGGCCTGATCGTCGCCGACGTCAACGGACTCAAGCAGGAGAACGACACGCACGGCCACTCGGCAGGAGACTGGCTCATCATCTCCACGGCTAAGGCCCTAGCAAACGAGTTCGGTCGTGAACGCGTATTTCGAACGGGTGGCGACGAGTTCCTCGTGGTCTTGCAGGACTTCGACGCTGAAGAGATCCGCGAGGACATGAACAAGGTCAAAGAGCATCTTGATGCCGTCGGCGTGAGCGTCTCGATGGGCATGGCATACGGCAGCAATCATCAAAACGACTTCGAGGTCCTGCAGAAGCGCGCCGATGCCGAGATGTATCGCGACAAGGCACGGTACTACGAGACCACCGGAGCGCAACGCCGACACTGATGTGGATCGGACGTAGGCTGCTCACGCCACATCGATCTCGGGAGGATTCATGAAAACGACTCTGTGCAAAGACGCCGGACGCATCGTCCGCGAAGCTATCGCGCACAACTTACCCGGACCCGCAGTTCGCGCCGCATTGGAGGGTTTCGTGCCGCCTCGCGGACGTGTGGTGCTCGTCGCCATCGGAAAGGCAGCTTGGCCGATGGCAGCAGCAGCGGTCGACGAGTTGGGCGATGCCATCGATTGCGGCATCGTCATCACCAAGTACGGCCATGTAGAGGGCCAGATCGAGCGCATCGTTTGCCGCGAGGCTGGACATCCCGTGGTCGACGCGGCATCTGTCGCCGCCACGCGCGAGGCCGAGGCGCTTGTTGCCGAGCTTGGCGCCGACGACCTCGTGCTCTTCCTCGTCTCCGGCGGGGGCAGTGCGCTCTTTGAGGACCCCCAGATTGAGCTCGCAGAACTCAAGGACGTCACGCGGCAGCTACTCGCCTCGGGAGCCTCCATCGACGAGATGAACGTCATCCGGAAGCACCTCTCCAAGGTCAAGGGCGGGCGCTTCGCCGAGCTGTGCGCACCGGCGCAAGTCCTTGTCGTCGCGCTTTCAGACGTGGTGGGCGACCGCCTCGACACGATAGCGAGCGGCCCCGCCTATCCTGACGCCTCGACCACAGAAGACGCCCTTGCGCTCGTGCGACGCTACCGCCTCAAACTCTCGCCGCAGGCACTCGAAGCCCTCACCAAGGAGACGCCCAAGGCGCTTGACAACGCAACGACGAAGGTTACCGGCAGCGTGCGCAACCTCGTGGCGAGCGCCGCTTCGGCATGCAGAGAGCTGGGGTACGAGCCTGTCGTGCTCACTTCTTCACTCTGCTGCGAGGCGCGCGAAGCGGGATCCTTCCTCGGGGCCATTGCGCGCGAACACGCAGGCGACGGACGGAAATTGGCCTTTGTTGCTGGCGGCGAGACCATCGTTCACCTGCGGGGCAGTGGCCTCGGAGGCCGCAACCAAGAGCTCGCGCTCGCGGCCGCACCCGCCATCGATGGACTCGCCAACGTCTGCGTCATCTCGGTGGGAAGCGACGGTACCGACGGTCCTACCGATGCGGCGGGTGGCTACGTGGACGGCAGCACGGTTGCCGAGCTGGCAGCGGCCGACTTGCGCGTGGACGATGTCCTCGACACCAGCGACTCATACCACGCGCTCGACGCCATCGGTGGACTCGTAAAGACCGGCCCCACCGGCACCAACGTCAACGACGTCGCTGTCGTTCTTGTGTGCGAGTAGGTACGGTGCAAGGCATCCAGCCATATCGGAGTATTGAGTATCGAGAAACGTTCCCTGAGGCCTGCAGCAGCTATTGCAAGAATATTCGTTCTATACTGCTATCTTCTATTGAAATCCGTACGTAATTCTGTACAATATACCGTACATGTTCGCGTACAAAAGGATGAGGTATGCTCCGGACGTTTCCCTCGACAATGCTACGCACGGACCTTTCGACCGCCAAAGAAGCCGCCCGACACGCAGAAACTATCATCACGGACAAGAGCAACACGCACTATGTGTTTGCCTCAGAGGATGTGTTTGCTCACGCCATCGAACGTGCCGCCACCGAAGCGGCATATGCAGAACGGATGGCGCGAGGCATCAGGCGCGCTCGCGCAGGAATCGAGCATGGAGAGTACGTGGTTGGCGCGGACGCAGCCATAGCGGAGGCGGAACGCAGAAGGACCGACTGTGGCTAGACTCGTCGTCTTTGACGGGTTCATCGAGGCTCGTAATCGCATATGGTCAGACCGCATGCGCCAAAACGTCGATAATATGCTGCGCACCATCGAGCAGATGCCCGGAGTGGGATCCTCTTTACTCCCTCGCTCAATCATAGAGGAATTCGGTGAAGAGGTCCGCAAAGCCGTCCGTCGCAAGGTGGTGCCGATG